>JBJENA010000057.1:0-12988 GCA_051879955.1 Wujia sp. | reverse complement strand
CGTACTTCTTTCTTTCCTTCATACGAGGATCTCTTGTAAGGTATCCAGCCTTCTTAAGTGCAGGTCTGTAATCAGCATCTGCCTCAAGGAGTGCTCTTGAAATACCATGTCTGATTGCACCGGCCTGGCCAGTGAATCCGCCACCCTTTACATTAACCATAACATCGAACTTTCCTTCTGTTCCGGTTGCTGCAAATGGCTGCTTAACGATTACCTTTAAGGTATCAAGACCAAAGTAATCTTCCATATCTTTCTTGTTGATTGTGATCTTTCCAGTACCTGGTGCGAGGTAAACTCGTGCGATACTGCTCTTTCTTCTACCTGTTCCGTAAAATCTATTACTACTCTTAGCCACAGTCGTTCCCTCCTTAATACTTAATCTCTAAAGCTTCTGGCTTCTGAGCCTGCTGCATATGCTCTGGTCCGGCGTATACGTGAAGCTTCTTAATCATCTGTCTACCAAGAGGGCCCTTTGGAAGCATGCCCTTAACTGCCAAATACAATACGTCTTCCGGCTTCTTAGCGAGCTTCTCTTTCAAAGTCTGCTCCTTCATGCCTCCAACGTAATCTGAGTGATGATAATAGATCTTCTGATCCATCTTCTTACCTGTAACCTTAATCTTCTCAGCGTTTACGATAACTACATAATCACCTGTATCGATATGAGGTGTAAATGTAGGCTTATTCTTACCTCTTAAAATGCTAGCAACTTCTGATGCTAAACGACCCAATGTATGTCCTGTAGCGTCTACTACATACCACTTTCTTTCAATGTTAGATGGGCTTGCCATGAAACTCTTCATTGTGGTGTTCCTCCTTAAATATTCTATAATCTGTTGTGATTTTCGCAGATAATTCTCCAGAAAGCGAGTAACCGTAATGTCCGTAACGGTTTAGATCCTTATCTACTCCAATCTCTATTCGACACATATTGTGTCTTCCATCTACACTCACACCGGGCTAATGGCGCACGTGTAGCATGTATGTTTTGTCACATTTAGCAATTATATTATACGAATCCGTGTGTGTCAAGGCATTTTTTTATTTCTTTTACAGATATTCAATGCCAACCAGCGTCAGCCCACACGCCTCCGCTTTCGGCCCTGCCACCTTGCGATTCTTCGCGTCCAATATCTCCTTTACATGTTCCGGCGGATACATATTCATACCACATTTTAACAATGTACCCATAATGATTCGTACCATATTGTACAAGAATCCATACCCCTTGATGGTCATGATAATCATCTTGCCTTCCTTTCGGAAGGAAATTTCAGTCACCTTACGCACAGTCGTTTCCACCTGTGTGCGCGGTGTGCAGAAGGATTTGAAGTCATGTTCTCCCACCAGATACTGTGCGGCTTCCTGCATCTTATCGATATCGACATTAAAATAACAAAATTTCGAATACAAGCGAACAATCGGATTGGGAAACCGATCATTCCAGATTCTATATTCATAGGTTTTGATTGTATCACAAAATCTCGGATGAAAATCATCTGCCACCTGCTCAGATTTTTGGATGCGGATATCGTCCGGGAGTCGTTGATTTAAAGCAAAGCTAATCTTTTCCGGAGGGATTCTCGTTTCCGAATCAAAGACTGCTACATTTCCAAGCGCATGAACTCCTGAATCCGTTCTACTTGCTCCAATCACCTTAATATCTTCATTTAAGAGCTTTGAAAGCTCCTTATTTAAGACTTCCTCAATCGTGATTCCATTGTCCTGAATCTGCCATCCACAATAATTTGTACCATCATAGGCAACTGTCAATTTTATTCTCTTCATACTGATTTATCCCTTATCAAAACTGTATTATCATCCATATCCCCACTAAAAGGATTGCAAAGTTCACACCATAGCATAGCATGTCTTCCCTGCGATAGACAAGCGGTTTAAGCTTGGTTCTGCTCTTTCCTCCTTCATAGCACCTTGCATCCATCGCATCGCCAAGGTTTGCGGCAGTGCGAATCGCATTTTGGAACAATGGTATCATAACTGCGTTCCATTTCTTTAATCTTGCAACCGGAGAACCGGTATGAAAATTTGCGCCTCGAAGCTCCTGTGCTTTTTTGATTCGATCAAGCTCCGCGGTAAAAATCGGCAGAAAACGTAGTGCAATGGTAATTCCCATCGCAAGATTGCTATTTTGAAAGAAGAGTTTCTCCAACCCATCTGTCAGATTCGTCGGTGTTGTCGTATACATCAACAAACATGATATCCCGATAAGCAAGACCATCCTCCAAAATACAAATCCTGCTTTTTCAACACCTTCTGCTGTAATCACAAGCTTTCCAACCGCAAACAAGGTCTTTCCACGCACCGTAAACAGATTTATCGCGGAGCATATAAGCAAAAATACCGTCATACGGCTTGCTCCCTGCCAAAGCTTTCGTACCGGCACATGACTAAGCCCCCAACAAATACCGAGAAGAATCGTCATAAATGTAAACAACGGCAGATTACGATCCGGCAACAGCAAAAGTATATATCCAATTGTAAATCGCAGTTTCACACGCGGATCCAATCGATGTATGACCGATTGTGCATGATAATACTGTCCCCAGGTCAATGATTTCATATTTTACCCTATCGATTCCTTATTGCCTTCACAATTTCCTGCACACAGGCTTTTTCCTCACTGATACAACATGGAAGCTGCATTCCCTGTTCCCGAAGGCGTTCCATTATCTGCATAGAAACAGGAATTTCGTAATCTCTCCTGCGATGATACCACATTTCATAAAAGGTTTCTGCAGGACTTCCCTGATATTGTACGGTTCCATTATCAACCATAATCAATGTATCCGCATATTCTGCAATCGCTTCTAAGTCATGACTTACCATGACAATCGTAATTCCTGCATCCTTGTGCAAAGCGCAAAGAATCTGCAATAATTCATTTCTGCCACTTGGATCAAGCCCCGCCAATGGTTCATCCAAAATCAAATACTCCGGTTGCATCGCAATCACACCCGCAATCGCAACCCGTCTTCTCTGACCTCCGGACAACTGCTCGGTCGGCATATCATATACATCTTGAGATAATCCCATCAAAGAAATTGCTTCATACGCCCTTTTTTCTGCTTCCACCTCTGATATACCGAGGTTTCTCGGTCCAAATACAACATCTTCAAACACATTGTTTGCAAAAAGCTGCTGTTCCGGATATTGAAATACATATCCAACCTTTTGACGAATCATAGACAGATTTGTTGCAGAATCCGTCAAATCATACCCATCCACAAAAATCACTCCATCCTGTGGCCGAAGCAAACCCGGTATCATCTGTAAGATGGTAGACTTTCCTGCTCCACTCGGACCGACAATACCCACAAATTCTCCTTTCGCAATCGAGAAGGACACGGAATCTATAACCTGTTTATTTTCGTAGGCAAACGAAACATTCTGAAATACGATTGCCTGTGTGGGAAGATACGTATGCGGGTTTTGCTTTGGCTTTGGCAGCTTCTTTTCTTTTAAGAATGCATATGGATATTCTGTACGTATCCGTGCTACCAATTCCTCCACCGTATACAATTGCTTTGTCCGCAAAACCTTTGCCTCATACAGCCGATTCACAATCCTCACAAATACCGGGGATTCCAATCCGTATTCTTTTAATACATCGCCCTGATGATACAACAAATCACGATTTCCTTTTTTCACTAATTTTCCTTTATGAAAAATATATACCCAGTCTGCAAGCAAAAGCTCTTCCATCATGTGGGTAATCAAGATGATGGTAAACCCTTGTTCCTGCAAGTTTTTCATGACCTGAAGAATCTCTACTCGCGACTTCGGGTCCAACATACTTGTCGCTTCATCTAAAACGATATACTTTGGTTTCATCGCAAGCACTCCGGCAATCGCAACCTTTTGTTTTTCACCACCGGAAAGATTGGCAAGACTTGCATACCGGTCTATCCCTACTGTCTCGACCGCCTGTTGGACACGTTTTTCCAATTCAGGAAATGGTACACCGATATTCTCAGCGCCAAAAGCCACATCTTCTTCCACGATGCTACCAATCAATTGGTGATCCGGATTTTGAAATACCATCCCCACAGTCTTACGAATCGGAAAGGTATTTTCTTCTTTTCTTGCATCCATACCATCAATTTCCACAGTTCCTTCCAATGGTACAAGCAAACGATTCAGCACCTTTGCAAACGTACTTTTTCCAGAGCCATTCACACCTGCAAGTGCAATGAATTCACCCTTTTGGGCATCAAAATGAATCCCACGAATGGCATTGATCATATCTGTGAGATTTCCCTCTTCATCCCGCTCAAAATATTCAAATTCCAAATCACGAATCTTTATCATTATTTTCTCTTTGCCGAATCTTCTTTACTGTTGCTATCACGTTTATAATCATTCCAATCGTCCAGACTATTGCAAGCGTAATCTCCAAAACAAGAATCCATGTAAAATATTGTTTTGGAATACAGATTGCAATCAACGCCATCGCCAGCATGATTGGAATGGTCATAATCATAGTTCGTATCACAAATTGTTTTTCATGTTGTAACATGGTACTGTTGCCTCTTACTCAATATTTACTAAAAAAAGCTGGCGTACATAATTGTACGTCAGCTTTTGTTTACATGAATTATACTAACTCAAGAATAACCTTCATGGCACCGTCACCGCGACGCTCACCAATCTTGACGATACGTGTATAACCGCCCTTACGGCTAGCATACTTTGTAGCGTACTCATCAAAAAGCTTTGATGTGAGGTCAATCTTCTTTGTTGCAGCCTTCTGGCCGGCAGCATCAGTAGGAACCTCAACAACCGGATATAAAACCTTAAGCATCTGACGTCTTGCATGGAGTCTTGATGGCTGATCCTTCTTTACAGTCTTCTGAACTTCATCGTACTGTGTAACCTTCTTGCCATCTACAACTTCCTTGATTCTCTTGCCATCCTTATCCTTCTTTGCAACCTTAGCAGTTACAGTTACTTCATCGTAGTTATCCTTTTCCTTAACTGCTAATGTGATAAGGTGCTCAGCGATCTTGCGTACTTCCTTTGCTCTAGCCTCTGTTGTCTCGATCTTTCCATGATACAACAACTGAGTTACCTGATTACGAAGTAATGCGATTCTCTGATCTGACTTTTTTCCAAGCTTTCTATACATTGCCATTTTAATTTTCCTCCTTACCCTTTCGGGTCTTCGCTTTGCTTACTAAACCTTCGGCTTAAGCGGATATGCACTTACGGTGGATTCCTTATGGCCACCTATGTGTAAATTATTCATCTCCTGTACGAAGAGACAAACCAAGTTCCTTGAGCTTTGCATAAACCTCATCCAATGACTTACGACCAAGGTTACGAACCTTCATCATGTCATCCGGTGTCTTGTTTGTTAACTCTTCTACTGTGTTAATACCTGCTCTCTTCAAGCAGTTGTATGAACGAACGGAAAGCTCCAATTCGTCGATACTCATCTCAAGTACCTTTTCTTTCTGATCGTCTTCCTTCTCTACCATGACATCCACTGTCTTAGCATTCTCGGAAAGATCAATAAAGAGGTTCAAATGCTCACTTAACACCTTTGCAGCCAAACTAACTGCTTCATCTGGAGCTAAGGTACCATTTGTATATACGTCCAATGTAAGCTTATCGTAATCTGTAATCTGTCCGACACGAGTGTTCTGAACAGTCAGGTTTACACGCTCTACCGGAGTATAGATTGAGTCTACTGCGATTGCATCGATAGATGCATCCAAACTCTTATTCTTGTCTGAACCTACATAACCTCTGCCATTTGTGATCAAAAGCTCCATCTCAAGATGTGCATCCGGACCGCTTAAGTTGGCAATTACGAGATCTGGATTCAAAATTTCCAAATCGCCATCTACCTGAATATCACCGGCAGTCACAATCTTGTCACCGGATGCTTCAATATATGCAACCTTTGTCTCATTGGTTGTTGCATTGTTCTTGATGCACAAATCCTTGATATTCATAACGATTTCTGTCACGTCTTCTTTTACACCAGGAATCATGCTGAACTCATGCAACACGCCCTTGATTTTGATCTGACTAACAGCTGTACCAGGTAATGATGATAACATAATTCTACGAAGAGAATTACCAAGTGTTATACCGTACCCTCTCTCCAAAGGCTCAACTACGAATCTACCGTACTTGTTGTCCTCTGAAATCTCTTCGATTTCAATTCTAGGTTTTTCAAATTCAAACACTACTGACCCTCCTTTTGGATACTGCGTCGTTTTGCTACAAACATCCTATAGATGCTAATCTTACTTAGAATACAACTCGACGATGAGAGTCTCATTTACTGGAACATCAATCTGCTCTCTGATTGGTAACTCTTTTACAGTTCCGCTCAATGTCTCAAGGTCAGACTCCATCCATGCTGGAGTTGTGATACCTGTATTTGCTGCAACGATATCCTTATATCTCTGAAGAGACTTGCTCTTCTCTCTGATTTCAATCTTGTCACCGGCACTTACTCTGTATGAAGGAATGTTTACACACTTTCCATTTACAAGTACATGCTTGTGATCTACAATCTGTCTTGCTTCACGTCTGGTTCTAGCGAATCCCATACGGAAAATGATATTGTCAAGTCTTGTCTCAAGCAAAATCATAAGGTTTGGACCTGTAAGACCCGGCATTCTCTCAGCCTTCTTGTACAAGTTACGGAAAGGCTTCTCAAGCATACCATAGATGAACTTTGCCTTCTGCTTTTCGCGCAACTGCAAGCCGTACTCACTTACTTTTCTATTTGCTCTTGTTAACTTTCTCTTTGACTTTTTATTTACACCGAGAACGATAGGATCCATATCTAAGGATCTACATCTCTTAAGAATTGGGGTTTTATCTACTGCCATTTCCATGTACCTCCTTAATTAGACTCTTCTTCTCTTTGGTGGACGACATCCGTTGTGTGGTACCGGAGTTACGTCCTTGATACTCAAAACTTCAAGACCGCAAGCTGCGAGCGCACGAATTGCTGCCTCTCTACCTGAACCCGGTCCCTTAACCATAACATCTACAGACTTCAAGCCATATGGAAGAGCTGCCTTTGTAGCAGTCTCAGCTGCCATCTGTGCTGCATAAGGTGTAGACTTCTTGGAACCTCTAAATCCAAGTCCACCTGCACTTGCCCAAGATAATGCATTACCTTCGGCATCTGTTAATGTAACAATTGTATTATTAAAAGATGACTGAATGTGTGCCTGTCCACGATCAACGTTCTTTCTAACACGCTTCTTAGCCACTTTCTTGGTAGTAACTTTCTTAGCCATTAACCTAAACCTCCCTGGTCTTACTTCTTCTTATTTGCTACTGTCTTCTTAGGACCCTTGCGAGTTCTGGCATTTGTCTTTGTCTTCTGTCCACGAACAGGTAATCCCTTTCTGTGACGGATTCCACGGTAGCAACCGATTTCCTGTAAACGCTTAATGTTAAGAGCTACTTCTCTACGCAAATCACCCTCAACAAGCTGAGTCTCATTGATAACCTCACTGAGTCTCTTTACTTCGTCGTCTGTCAAATCACGAACTCTTGTGTCCGGATTCACGTTTGCTTCTTTCAGAATTCTTGTAGCTGATGTTCTACCTATACCATAAATATAAGTAAGTCCGATTTCGATTCGCTTTTCTCTTGGTAAATCAACACCTGAAATACGAGCCATTCTAATATACCTCCGTAAAATACTTGCATTCTTCTGAATGCTACTGAAATAATAATTTGGCACCAAGTGCCCAGCCGCTATATCAGCCTGAGCCGCAGACTGATTTCTGTCTTGTTCCACCCGATATACGGCGTGGCGACAATCAAAGTTGGGATGTAATGTGGAATGTCATTACACGCACAAATATAAGGCATAGTTATAAGTGGGCTATCACTCTAGATACCTTATTCCAACTGTCCTGTCAGATCCTGGAACCCAATGTTCCGGGATGACCTCATTTCAATATGAGATTAACCCTGACGCTGTTTGTGCTTTGGATTTTCGCAGATTACACGAACACTGCCTTTTCTTTTAATGACTTTGCACTTATCGCAAATTGGTTTAACTGATGCTCGAACCTTCATTAAAATACTCTCCTTTCCAAATGTACCTCTACTGTACGACTAATACAGACTTTTTTCTCTTCGTCGCTTGGGTTAAGGCGACAATGTAAGCCTGTTTTTGCGCGTTCTAAAGCGTTGCACGCCAAAAAGAACCCGCTACGAAATACCATACTATCATCTTTGTCACGGGAATGCAAGTGTTTTTTTATTTTGCACGCCAAGTAATTCTTCCCTTTGTCAAATCATATGGGGATAATACAACAGTTACCTTATCTCCAGGAAGAATCTTAATATAATTCATTCGAAGCTTTCCACTGATGTGGGCAAGAACCTTCAGTCCATTTTCCAACTCTACCTGAAACATTGCATTTGGAAGCTTCTCCAATACAACGCCTTCCATTTCAATTTCATCTGCCTTTGGCATATCCTACTCCTCCTTACTCAACTCTATAATTCTATACCATCTGCCTGTGACAGGATCAACGGTTGCGACTCCGTAATCAAAACTGTATTTTCGTAGTGTGCGGATGGGCTTCCATCTGCAGTCACCACTGTCCAACCATCATCCAGCCATTCGACCTCATAGCTTCCGATGTTAATCATTGGCTCAATGGCCAACACCATACCCGGACGAAGCTTTGGGCCTTTCATGCGTCTTGTAAAATTCGGCACTTCCGGATCTTCATGTAAATTCGCACCCACGCCGTGTCCAACCAAGTCTCTGACTGCTGAAAACCCTCTCTCAGTTACATAGTCGAAAACAGCTTTCGAAATGTCATTGATATGATTTCCGGGAACACACATCTTGAGTGCTTCGAAAAAGCTTTGCTTTGTGACATCCATCAATGCCTTTGCTTGTGCGCTCACTTCACCAACCGCATGTGTTCTGGCAGCATCCGAATGATATCCTTCGTAGATGACGCCTGCGTCCAGGCTCACGATATCTCCTTCCTGAATGATTCTTTTCTTGGAAGGAATTCCATGTACCACTTCATCATTGACGGATACACAAATCGATGCGGGATATCCGTTATAATTCAAAAACGATGGAATGCATCCATAGCTTCGAATCACTTCTTCACCCACTCTGTCGATTTCATAGGTGGATATACCCGGTTTGATGATTTTTTCCAATTCCTTATGTGTGATGGCGAGAATTCTTCCCGCCTCACGCATAAGTTCTATTTCCCTTGTCGATTTTATTTTAATCGCCATAGTACTTCACCTTGTCGCTTGATTATGCGCCCAAAATTGCAACGATGGCTTCAAATACATCGTTCATATCTACAGTACCATCAACCTCAGCGATAACACCCTTCTTTGTATAGAAGTCAATCAATGGCTGTGTCTGCTCATGATATACCTGTAAACGGTTCAAAACTGTTTCCGGCTTATCATCATCACGAAGGATCAAATCCGCACCACAAGCGTCACACTTACCTTCTTCCTTTGTTGGGTTATATACAACATGGTAGGTTGCTCCACATCCAACACATGCACGTCTTCCGGACATACGGTTTACGATATTCTCATCCGGAACTTCTACGTTTACTGCATAATCAATGCTCTCGCCATTTGCAGAAAGTGCTGCATCAAGAGCCTCAGCCTGTGGAATGGTTCTTGGGAAACCATCTAAGATGTAACCATTCTTGCAATCGTCTTCTTTGAAGCGATCCATAATCAAATCAACAACGAGTTCATCCGGAACCAAAAGTCCCTTATCCATATATTCCTTTGCCTTTGCACCAAGCGGTGTTCCGTTCTTGATGTTTGCACGGAAGATATCTCCTGTTGAGATATGTGGAATATTGTACTTTGCAGCAAGCATCTTTGCCTGTGTTCCCTTACCGGCACCAGGTGCACCTAACATAATAATCTTCATATGCGTTCCTCCTTTTTCTCTTTCATTAAGAAATCTACACAATATTGTTTTTTGCCTATAACCGAGAATAGGAATGTACCCGAGAGTACACTCCTGTTTTCTCATTAGCTATTTAAGAATCCTGAATAATTTCTGACAATCATCTTGGATTCAATCTGATCCATAGTCTCAAGAACTACACCTACGATGATGATGAGAGAGGTTCCACCGAAGGATACGTCAGCACCAAACATTCCGTTGAAGAAGATTGGGATAACGGCTACGATGATGAGTCCAACCGCACCAACAAATACAATGTAATTCAAAATCTTATTTAAATAGTCCTGTGTAGGCTTACCCGGACGAATACCAGGAATAAATCCGCCACTCTTCTTGAGGTTGTTTGCAATTTCCATCGGATTGAATGTAATCGATGTATAAAAATATGCAAAGAATACAACCAGCAAGATGTAGACAATCAAACCAACGTTTGCCCATGGATAAGCAGGGTTACACCAATAGTTGGCGTTCATACCTCTTAAAATCTTCGCTGCTGTACCGGATGTGTTGATATTAAACAAGTTAATAATAACGGATGGTACAGAAAGAATGGAAGATGCGAAAATAACCGGGATAACGCTTGAAGTATTTACCTTCAACGGAATGAAGCTCTGCTGGCTGCCCATCATTCTTCTTCCCTGCACCTTCTGTGCATGCTGAACCGGAATCTTACGCACACCATCCTGAAGCATAACAACCAATACAGTTGTTACGAGGATGACACCGAGAATAATCGCTGCAGCGATTACCATATCTACAACTTCCTTATCCTTTACAAACTTTACATAAAGGTTTGAAAAATCGCTTGGCATTCTTGATACGATATTAATCAAAAGAATGATTGAAATACCATTACCAACACCATGGTCTGTTACACGTTCGCCCAACCACATAACAAATGTACTACCTGTTGTCAATGTTATAATGACTACGAGATATCCAAGTACACCGGTAATGGTCATGTAGTTTCCACGGTCGAAACCAATAGCAAGACCCAAACTCTCGATAACGGAAAGAAGGATGGTTACATATCTTGTAATAGCCAAAATCTTCTTTCTACCATCTTCACCATCCTTCTGCAGCTCCTCCAATGCAGGAATTGCAATGGTAAGGAGCTGAATGATGATGGATGAAGTAATGTATGGTGTTACGTTTAACGCAAAAATCGACATCTGCGTGAAGGATCCACCTGTGAATGAACTAAGGAAGCTGTTTGCGTCTCCCAAAGCGGACTCCAGATACTGCTTGATCGCAACCGTATCAAGTCCCGGCACAGGAATCTGACATCCCAATCTAATAACCACCAAGACAAAGAATGTAAAGAGTAATCCCATACGTATTTCTTTAACCTTGAAGGCATCCTTTAAGGTTTTGAACATACTAAATCACCTCTGCTTTTCCGCCAAGAGCTTCGATTTTCTCTACAGCTGACTTACTGAAAGCGTTTGCCTTAACAGTAAGCTTCTTTGTCAACTCTCCATTTCCTAAAATCTTAACACCATCTCTAGGATTCTTAACGATTCCTGCCTCGATGAGGGTTGCTACAGATACTTCTGCATCATTGTCAAAACGATCTAATGCAGAAAGATTGATTGCAACGATTTCCTTGTGATTTCTACACTGGAATCCTCTCTTAGGAATTCTTCTATAAAGTGGCATCTGTCCACCTTCAAAGCCCGGTCTTGGAGCTCCTGAACGAGCCTTCTGACCCTTGTGACCCTTACCAGCGGTCTTGCCATTTCCTGAACCATGTCCACGGCCTCTTCTGAAGCTGTCGCTTGCTACAGCGCCTTCAGCCGGCTTCAAACTTGATAAATTCATGACTGTTCCTCCTTATCTATATTCTTAAGCTTCTTCCACTTTAACTAAGTGACGTACCTGCTGTACCATTCCCTTAACTGCATCGTTATTTGGAAGCTCAACAGTCTTGTGCATCTTTGTAAGGCCAAGTGCCTTTACAGTTGCTCTATGCTTAGGAATTGCACCGATTGGTGACTTTACTAATGTAACTTTTACCTTATCTGCCATTTCTATTTCCCTCCTTAGTTAAGAATCTCGTCTAAAGACTTACCACGGAGTTTAGCAACTTCTTCCGGAGACTTAATAGCCTTAAGTCCTTCGATTGTAGCAAGAACAACATTCTGCTTATTGTTTGAACCCAAAGACTTTGTACGGATATTCTTGTAACCTGCAAGCTCGAGTACGGAACGAGCAGGACCACCAGCGATGATACCGGTACCTTCTGGTGAAGACTTCAAAAGCACCTTTGCACTACCGAACTCACCTGTAAAGTCGTAAGGAATACTTCCGTTATCGTTGATATTTACCTTAACCAGTTTCTTAATTGCGTCCTCTTTTGCCTTACGGATTGCTTCAGGGACCTCAGCTGCCTTACCTAAGCCGGCACCTACATGTCCGTTCTTATCTCCGACAACTACAAGAGCAGCAAATCTCATGTTACGTCCACCCTTAACTACCTTGGTGACACGCTTAATATTTACTACGCTATCTTCCAATTCTAAATTAGAAGCATCAATAATCTCACGTTTCATGCGCTTTTCTCCTCCTATTAGAATTCAAGACCAGCTTCTCTAGCAGCGTCTGCTAAAGCCTGAATCTTACCCTGATATATAAAACCGCCTCTGTCAAAGACTACAGTCTTGATGTTTGCCTCAAGTGCCTTCTTAGCGATAACCTGTCCAAGATAAGCTGCTGCTGCAACATCATTTGTCTTCTCTAACTGATCCTTTACTTCCTTCTGTACTGTAGAAGCTGACACCAAAGTCTTACCAACTGTATCATCAATAATCTGAGCGTACATATGATTGTTACTTCTGAATACAGCAAGTCTTGGTCTTTCAGCAGTGCCGCTAAAGCGGTTACGAACTCTTAAATGCTTCTTTTCACGAATAGCACTTCTTGATTCCTTTTTAATCATATCTTTTCACTCCCTTATTATTTCTTACCAGTCTTACCAACTTTACGTCTGATAACTTCATCAGCATACTT
>JBJENA010000056.1:0-13069 GCA_051879955.1 Wujia sp. | reverse complement strand
CGGGATTTACACAGGAAAATCGTTTTGGCTATGAGGAAACTGTCTATCTCTTGCTTTTTGGTGAATTGCCAAATGCGCAGGAACTAGAGTCCTTTAACCATCTGCTGGGTTCCTATCGAAGGTTGCCGCATCATTTTGCAAGAGATATTATCTTAAAAACACCAACGCAGGATATCATGAACGCATTGGCAAAAAATATCCTGACACTTAGTTCCTATGATACAAAAACGATGGACTTAAGTATTCCAAATGTTTTGCGTCAAAGTGTAGAATTGATTGCGAACTTCCCTGCCTTGGTCGTATATTCTTATCTGGCTTACCGGCACTATGAGCTTGGCAGAGGTCTGTATATTCACCAGCCAAAGGCAGAGCTTTCCACCGCAGAAAACATTTTACGCCTGCTTCGACAAGACAAAAAATATACAGATATCGAAGCAAAGGTTCTAGACCTTGCATTAGTTCTTCATGCAGAACATGGTGGCGGAAACAACTCCACCTTTACCACACACGTTGTTACCTCTTCCGGTACAGATACATATTCCTCTGTTGCTGCCTCGCTTTGCTCCCTGAAGGGGCCAAAACATGGTGGTGCCAACGTAAAGGTAAAACAGATGTTTGATGATTTGAAAAAACACGTTACAGACTGGGAAGACTTAGACGCGATTCGCTCTTATCTGTATGATATTTTAGACAAAAAAGCATTTGATCACACTGGTCTCATCTATGGTATGGGACATGCCGTTTATTCCATTTCTGACCCACGTGCCTGTATCTTCAAGGAATTCGTCGAGAAACTCTCTGAAGCAAAAGGACGTCAGAAGGAATTCCGGTTATATCAAAATGTTGCTGAGCTTGCAAAAGAAGTCATAGCGGAAAAACGTAAAATCTACAAGGGCGTGAGTCCAAATGTAGATTTCTACAGTGGTTTTGTCTATACCATGCTAGGTCTTCCGGAAGAATTGTTTACTCCTATGTTTGCAGCCGCAAGAATCGCAGGCTGGAGTGCGCATCGTATCGAAGAGCTCATCAACACGAACAAGATTATCCGTCCGGCGTATAAATCAATTGTAGAAGACAAAGCATACGTACCAATCGCAAAGCGATAATTAAAAAAGGTTACCGTTGCAAAACGGTAACCTTTTATTTTTTGATTATTCAGATTTGCCGATGGACAAAAATCCGCTTTCATTTGACTGAAGCAGGAACGAAAGTCCAATCTTCTTCTTTGCATCATCACTTGCTACATAAATCTCTCCGGTTTCTACCAAAGATCTTGCAATCTCTGTTACAACGTTCTTAAACTGCATCATCTCACGTCTGTCTCTAGACGAAAGCTTAAACAGATACTGGTTCTTTGAACTAATCAAAAGAATGCTGTAGCTGTGTACATTATTCTTGGTCTCACGCATACCCGTACCAATCATTCGAGAGTTTGCAATGATGATTTCTGCACTTTCATCCGGCAGATACTCTGACAGAATCAACTTGTAAATCTTCAAGTAATCTTCTTCCTGATCAGCATTGACCGGCATCTCCGCTACTGCAAACTCTACGACAGAATCCGCAAGCTTGATCGTACCACCTTCATCATTGATACTGGCTGTACTTTCCTTTGGAACACACAAACGGAAGAACTTATTCTCAATCACCTTCTGATTTGCAGTTGGCTCCTTGATAACCAGTTCATTGTACTTCTTCTCAAGCATGTTCATGGAGATAATCGCACTGTCATCACCAGTCTCTGCAATCTCTGTCAATTCCTGATACAAATCGACGATATCCGGTGTCTTATAAGCTACTAACGAAACAATTTTCTCAACAGCAGGTACATATGCAACCTTTGCGCTCTTCATAAATAAGGCAATCTGCTGACTCATATCATCTGTCTTACTTGCCTTATATTCGATGACGCGGAACAGATTCTCCTTATCAAAATCTTGAAAATTATGATCATACGCCTTCTCAAAGTAGATAATACTCTTTTTCTCGCCTGTATAGTTCTCATCTGCCTCCTGCATCTGGTAAATCTTACCCAGCTCGTAGGCTGCCTGATAACTTCCCAATCCCAAAGCTTCAAGGAATGCTTTCTCAATTTCGTAGGAGTTTGCAATAAAGAATACCTGGCTCTGCTTGTAAAGCGCAACCTTCAAGGCTGCCTGTGCACTTCCGCCTGCAACGGAACGCTCCCAGGTTTCCACTGATCGCTGAAGATCCTCATTTCCCAGCTCCTGAAGATCCTTGATGTAGGCTTCTGCCTCAAGGATACCATTTGCCTGTGCTTCCTTGAAATAATTGAGTGCCTTCACGCCATCACGCTTGGTACGAAGTACTCCATAGTAATAAAATCTTCCCAAATAGAAAGCAACACGTCTATGTCCTAACCGATGTGCAGTCTCATACCAGTTAAGAGCTTTCATATAATCCTTGAGCTTTTGATCATAGATATTACCAAGCAGGAATGCCAAATCCGGATCCTTTGTTGCATCAAACAACTGCTTTGCATAGCTAATCGTCTTCTCAATATCTCTATATGGAGAATCCTCATCATAATAAAGCTCAATGAGCATATAGCTTGCTTTGATACTTCCAAGCTTCAAGGCCTGTTTTGCGGCCGCCATGGCACCTTCGTAATCCTCGAGATAATAACAATATACAGCCTCGCTGTAATACTGATTATCCTTTCGATTCAAGCTCTGATCACTGACCAGTGTCGGATCTACAAATGCAAAGGAGTTTGCAGTTTCAAAGATAATCTCCTCATACTGCTCAATAATCTCCATGGTTGCACACACAAATCTCATACATGCCAAACGCTTACCCTGGTAAAATGCAAAAGTTACAATACCCTTTTCCATCTCCTTATGGTAGAACGTTGTACAAATACCATCTGCATATTCTGTTATATATGCCTTTAACTGTAAATCTTCATCAAACGCGTCGTTACAATAACGAAGATAATTTTCCAATGTTTTCTTTGAATCACGTGGAATACTGTCGTAGCTGACATACATCGCAAAGTCCTTGTAAGTAATGCTTGGTGCATAATACTCCTCATCTGTTTCACGATTGATTGTCTTTACCCAATCCTTTGGAAGCTTATGGATAAATCCATCCACCTGATTGTGTACATACGTATATTGGTACTGAAGTCTGGCAGGATCGATTGCTTTGTACTTTGGCTCTTTTCCCTTTGCACGTCTTCCCTCAGCAATCTCTGTATATAACTTATCCTTTTCCTCAAACTCAATACTATCTGTATGCTGGCTTGCATACTCTACACGATCATATGCAAGCTTCGCTTTCGTATCACCTGTATCCGCCAGCTTTTTGTACCATTTCATAGCCTTTTCATAATCAACCGGCACGACATAATCACTCTTGTTTCCATACTGGTCAATACGATTGAGACCATTCTCATAGATACTTCCCAGATTCATATAAGCTGCCTTGATGCCACATTCTGTTGCCTTCTCAAAATATGTAATCGCCTTTGAGAAATTCTGAATATCGAGTAACATCTGTGCCAGCTTATATATCATTTCTCCGTCTTTATTGAGATTGATATATTTTTCGTAATAAAGTGTGGCTTTATTCAAATCCTGGTTCACAATACAATTGCTATATTTACCGGTTTCGAATAACTGTCCTAATATATTTAGTGAATCCGTTCCAAAATCTTTATAATTTGGATCCATAATCGCGATATCGACGATCTTCTCAAGAATCTCAACCGCTTCGTCAGCATTGCCATTTTCCATAAGGTTAATGGCCTTATCATACTGCAATTCTACATTACTTTTTGCGGATTTCTTCTTGCCTCCGATACCGGACAAAAACGGAATCTTACCAAAAAAATTGCTAAGCTTTCCCATGGATTTTCCTCCCCATTGTCATAGATATAACAATTTTATCACAAATCCCTGTTCTATGCAAGAAATCTAATTCCTTGACTCAATATAATTTGTGATTTCTTCTACCGCTGCCTCAGCATCTTCACCATCAGCCTCAACGCCAAGCACATCGCCATTTGTAAAGCCTAAACTCATCATTCCCATAATGCTCTTTGCATTAATGTGCTTGTTCTTTGAAATCAGCTGGATCTTGCTGTCGTACTTGCTTGCAATCTGTACCAAAACTGCAACCGGACGTGCCTCCGCATCTGCCGGCAAATTCACCACTACTTCTTTGCTAATCATTGTTAATCCTCCTTAGCTCTTGCGCTATATCACTTATCTTTCTTAATCTATGATTCACCCCTGATTTACTCAAAGGGGGATTCAGCTTTTGTCCAAGCTCTACCAGGCTCGTATCTGCTTCCTCCATGCGAAGCTTTGCAATCTGGCGCAAATGTTCCGGCAAATATCCGAGCCCTTTTGTCTCCTCTATATATGTAATATCTTCCATCTGCTTGACAGCTGCATTTACCACCTTGTTAATGTTCGCTGTTTCACAATTGACGCGACGATTCACATTGTTACGCATATCCTTTAGTATTCGCACATTTTCCATATCCATCAGGGATACATGTGCCCCCATGATGTTGAGCAAATCAACAATCATTGAGCCATCCTTCAGATATACGACATGATATTTCTTACGCTTGATACACTTCGGTTCCATATTGAAATCCTGTAACAAACCTTTTAGCAACTGCGCCTGTTCCTCCCTGTCACATACGATTTCAAAATGATATCCCTTTTCCGGATCTGTCAATGAACCGGCAGCAAGAAAAGCCCCTCGTATATAGGCCTGTTTGCAACAGCTTCTTTCTACCAATATAGGATCCGAAAACAAATAACTTCCATTTTTTCGAAGCTTTAGCATCTGCCGACCCAGTTCACTGTTTACATCGACTTCCAACAATTGTATGAGTCTCGCACGTTTTTCCTGTAAGGCACCATGATCACCGGTTGCAGACCACACACCATCCTTACATACACCGGACAGGGAAATCATTGCAGATAACTCTGCAATCCGACAGTGCTTTGCATGACTGATATGGGAGAACAATTCTGCCTTTACCTTTGACGAAAAAGACATGACCTACTCTCCTTTCACAATCCGATCCTTCATAATATCTCTATGATACAGTCGCACTGTGTACGGAAGCTCCTCCAACGCTTCATTCAACGCATTTGCGACGGTTACCGAACGATGCTTGCCTCCTGTACAGCCAATCGAAATAACCAACTGATTCTTGCCCTCTTTTTGATAATGAGGCAATAAAAACCGTATCATATCAATCAATTTATCCATAAACACAGTATATTCATCACAATTCTTTACCACATCACAAACCGGCTTATCATTTCCGGTCAGTGGCCGAAGATTCAGGTCATAATATGGATTTGGCAGGAAACGAACGTCAAACACAAGATCCGAATCCCTTGGAATACCATATTTAAAGCCAAATGACATAACTGTCAGAATAATATTGTTATATACCTTTCCATCCACGAAAATCTTTTCGATTTCCGCCTTCAATTCTCTGGTGAGCAGACTACTTGTATCAATGATATAATCCGCCCTCTGGCGCAAAAATTCTATCTTTTCACGCTCCCTGACAATCCCCTCATTGATTCTTCCATGTTTGGAAAGCGGATGTGCTCTTCTGGTCTCCTTATATCGCTTTACAAGCGCCGGTTCATTGGCATCCAAGAACAAAATCTCATACTTGAAATTGCGTTTTTTCAGTTCTTCCAGACACAAGGACATCTCTCCAAGCGCTTCTCCGCTTCGAATATCTACCCCGATTGCGACCTGATCGACCTCCAGCTTATCATCATGTGCAATTTCTGCAAACTTTTCAATTAACATAACCGGAAGATTATCCACACAGAAAAAACCGATATCTTCCAGCATTTTTAAAGCGGTTGATTTACCCGCCCCACTCATTCCAGTTACAATCAAAAATCTCATTGCAGTATCCTTACCTCCGGTTGCAGACATACTCCATATGTTTCTAACACCTTGTTGCGAACATCTTCCATCAATTGAAGGACATCGCAACAGCTTGCATGGTCATAATTTATAACAAATCCACAATGCTTCTGTGATACCATCGCTCCACCTACACGATATCCCCGCAAACCGCAATCATCGATCAACTTCGCAGCAAAATATCCTTCCGGACGTTTAAAGGTCGAACCGGCACTTGGATATTCCAATGGTTGCTTCTCCTTACGTGCCTGGTTTAACTCTTGCATTCTGTCACGAATTGCATTTTTATCGCCTTCCTGTAACAGCAATCCAACACCCAGAACAATTTTTTTCTCATCAATGATACTATGTCGATAGGAAAACTCCATCTCATGGCAGCGATAACGTCTTACTTCACCATTTTCCAACACGTCCACATATTCCACGATATCCTTCATCTCTCCACCATAAGCGCCTGCATTCATCACAATGGCTCCTCCGACGGTTCCCGGAATTCCGGATGCAAACTCCATACCTGTAAGCCCACGATTATAAGCCATGTTGGAAACCTTCGATAACATCGCGCCTGCCTGTGCATATATCCTTGTATCTTCTACTTTTATATCATTCATACCGGTGGCAATCTGAATAATTACCCCACGGTATCCGGCATCACTTGCCAATATATTACTTCCATTTCCAATCACATAATATGAAATATCATTTTTCTTACAAAAATCAATTAATTCAATTATTTCTTCTGTATTCTTTGGAATTGCAAAATAATCCGCCGGACCACCAATCCGAAAAGTGGTATGTAGCGCTAACGGCTCATTTTTGATTACTTGTATCTTCTCACTGAATCTCATTGAACATTCCTTACTAATCAAAATTTGGGCATATAAAAAGAAGCCCACGGATACTGCTTAATCATACCCTATAGGCTTCATTTATTCAATGTCAAAAAATATACAATTTTAGACAGAAAAACGCTCTTGCTTAGGCATTTTACCTAATCATTTAAGATTGCGCACGCACCGCCATAGATTCCTGCATCATTATCCAGTGTTGCGAGCACAAATTTTGTATTTTTACATGCATGGAATGCAAAAGACTTAAAATACTTTTCTGTTGTCTTTGGAATGATTTCTCCAGCCTTTGAGACACCTCCACCGATTACAAATACTTCAGGATCTACCACACATGCGATATCAGAAAGTGCTTTACCGAGACATTTGCCATGATTTTCTACAATTTCCATCGCTAATTCATCCCCTTGCTTTGCAGCATCGAAAACTGCCTTTGCACTGATATACTGCGCATCACGAAGTGCAGATGGGCGGTCTGTTGTATTGAGTGCGATATTGGCCAAACGAACGATACCGGTTGCACTTGTGTACTGTTCCAAGCAACCCTTTCTGCCACAGCCACAAACTTCTGTTTCGTCCTCGTTTACGCGCATATGTCCGATTTCTCCACCGGCACCATTGAAACCACTGAGCATCTTTCCATCGAGGATGATACCACCGCCAACACCGGTTCCGAGCGTTACCATAACGATGTCTCTATATCCTTTTCCACCACCTTGCCACATCTCACCAAGGGCAGCCATATTTGCATCGTTTCCTGCTTTTACCTTGAGACCTGTCAGCTTGGAAAGTTCTTCTTCTACATTGAAAATACCCCATCCAAGGTTTACACAGCGAAGAACCGTTCCATCTGACTTTACAGGTCCCGGTACACCCATGCCGATTCCTGCAACATCGTCCCTGTTCAGCCCGCTTTTCTTCATCTTCTTTGCAATCGAATCCGCGATATCCTGCAAGATATACTTTCCGCCCTCATCTGTACGGGTCGTAATCTCCCATTTATCCTTCAATACTCCGTCTACTGTGAATAATCCACACTTTACAGTTGTTCCTCCAATATCTACTCCAAAAACATAATTTGCCATCTCTACTTTTCCCTCCTGATGCTTTACTTCATAGAATTTCTTGCAATATTCTCAGTTACACGATTGTAGAATTCCTGTGCCGCATTGTATCCCATCTTCTTCTGACGGTGATTTACCGCTGCCGCTTCTACAATGATTGCAATATTTCGTCCCGGTCGAATCGGAATAGAATGACTCAAAACCTTGTTACCCAGGAATTCGGTATACTGATCCTCCAATCCAAGTCGATCATAATTTGCATTCTTATCCCATTCTTCTAAATTAATTACCAAATCGATATATTGCGTCTGTTTTACACACTCTACACCGAACATACTCTTTACATCGATAATTCCGATACCACGAAGTTCAATGAAATGTCTGGTAATATCCGGAGCTGTACCAATCAGAGTTTCATCACTGACTTTTTTGATTTCCACAACATCATCACTGACCAAACGGTGACCTCTTCGAATCAATTCCAGCGCAGCTTCACTCTTTCCAAGACCACTATCGCCCATAATCAAAACGCCTTCACCATATACATCTACCAAAACTGCATGAATGGATATGCGAGGAGCAAGCTCCACATGCAACCATTTTACAACCTCGTGAACAAAATCAGAGGTAGTTTCTGCCGTGTCTGTCAGAATCGGAATTCCACACCGTTTTCCTGTCTCAATAATATAATCATATGGTTTAATATTTCGACAGAAGATCAAGCATGGAATCTTGAATGCAAACAGCTTTTCAAAAATCTGTATATTTTCTTCTTTCGTATGCATGTTGGAAATATATGCATATTCTACATTTCCGCATATCTGGATACGAGCAGAATCAAAATGCTCAAAGAATCCAGCCAACTGAACAGCCGGACGGTTCATATTTGGATCCTTAATCAAAATCTTGTCCGTGTCAATTTCCGGTGTGTGATTGATCAGATTCATCTTCTTGATCAAATCCGTGACGCTTACGCTATATTCTTCTTCCATGGTCACACTCCTTTTCTTTCAAAAAGGGGCTGCCGCAGACAGCCCCTTTTTTGCTTTATGTGCATCTTTATTCTTCCGGTTCTGATGCGACTTCCTGGTACTTCTCCAGGATAAGATCCTGAATCTTTGCACGTGCCTCTGTTGTAATCGGATGTGCGATATCACGGTATTCTCCGTCTGCCGCCTTACGGCTTGGCATTGCGATAAACAACCCCTTGTCACCCTCAATCACCTTGATATCATGTACCACGAATACATCATCAATCGTAATAGATACGACTGCTCGCATCTTCCCTTCTTTTGTAACCTTTCGAACCCTTACATCAGTTATCTGCATACTAATCCCCCTTGTATAATACCTTTTACTACAGTGCGTATCTGAAATTCTTTTCGATGATTACCTTCACCTGATTTGGATCGCCTGTATGTACTGTATTTGCACGCAATGTATCGCGACTTTCCACGATACAGTTTTCGATATAACAGTTATCACCAATATGAACATCATTGAGAATAATTGAGTTCTTGATAACACAATTATTGCCAATATATACCTTCTTAAACAATACAGAATCTTCAACCGTTCCGTTAATGATACTTCCGCTCGCAATCAAACTGTTACTTACCACTGCATCACGGTTATACTTTGCAGGTGGGAGATCCTCTACCTTCGAATACACATCCGGATGCTGACGGAAGAAATAATCACGGATATCCCGCTTAAGGAAATCCATATTGGTCTTGAAATAAGAATCAATGGTTCCGATATTTCTCCAATAAGAATCCAGCTTGTATGCATAAATCTTCTTTACGTTCTTATAACGAACCAGAATATCATTTACAAAATCGTTTCTGCCTTCTGCCGCACAAGCCTCCAAAAGTTCAATCAGCTGTCTGCGTCGCACTACATATACACCGATGGAAACGGTATTTGTTTCTGCAACGATTGGCTTCTCCTCAAAGTTGATGACACGATTATCATCTGCGAGCTTCACAACACCAAAACGATTGATGTCATCTTCACCCGGCTGGATATCCTTACATACAACTGTGATATCTGCACCGGTTGCGATATGCTCTTCCAATACCTTGTTGTAATCCAGCTTGTATACTGCATCACCACTTGCGATTACTACATATGGCTCATGTGCAGATTTCAGGAAATTGATATTCTGATACAACGCGTCTGCTGTACCCTTGTACCAATAGCTGTTGGTTGCTGTAATGGTTGGTGTAAACAAATACAAACCACCCTGCTTTCTACCAAAATCCCACCACTTGGATGAGTTCAGGTGCTCGTTCAAAGAACGAGAATTATACTGTGTATAAACAGCTACCTTCTGGATATGAGAATTTGTCATGTTTGACAATG
The DNA here is from genome assembly GCA_051879955.1 of Wujia sp. Classification (GTDB taxonomy): domain Bacteria; phylum Bacillota; class Clostridia; order Lachnospirales; family Lachnospiraceae; genus Coprococcus_C. The sequence continues at coordinate 2,853 of JBJENA010000056.1, read as the reverse complement.
TAAAGTCAATTGCACGGTAGCTTCCGACGATCGGCATAGCTGCGACTGCTCTCTTTGCTGACAAATCACCCATTCTACTGCTGTTACCGCCTGCTAAAATAATACCTATCGCTCTCATTCTACTCACCTACCTTTATAATGCTTGAACCACTCTTAAGCAGTCCATCCGGATACTCGTCAACGGTTGTCTCACCAAAGATTGCTACGTTCTTTCCGATTTCCACACCCTCCGGTATCACGGAATTCTCTCCGATTGTTACCAGACCGAATGAGTAGATATGTGGTGCCAATTCATTTGGAACTTCCTCGCCGACACCAAGCTTTGCATTGGCTCCGATTGTAACACCTTCTGCAATAATTGCCTTGTCCATCACAACACCATCACCGATTACAGCTCCGTTCATAACGATGGAGTTGCGTACCACTGCGCCTTTACCAATCGTAACGCCTGATCCGATCACAGAGTGTTCGATGGTACCATACACTTCTGTTCCCTCGCCGACAATACTCTCTGTAACTGAACCTTCCGGATCAACATACTGTGGAGGAAGCACATCGCTCTTTGTGTAGATTCTCCAGAACTCCTCATAGAGATTAAACTCTGGGATAATATCTACAAGCTCCATATTTGCTTCCCAATAAGCGCCAAGTGTTCCTACGTCCTTCCAGTAGCCCTTGTACTCATAAGCACAAATCTTGCTGCCATGCTCATGGCAATATGGAATAATGTGCTTTCCAAAGTCACAAGATGGCTGATCCTTCATGGTAGTCAGTGCTTCTCTAAGCAATTTCCAATTGAAGATATAGATACCCATAGAAGCCTTATTACTTCTTGGATGCTCCGGTTTTTCTTCAAATTCCTGAATACATCCGGTATCATCTGTAATAACGACTCCAAAACGGCTTGCTTCTTCCATTGGCACAGAGTATGTAGCTAATGTAATATCCGCTTTACTTGTTTTGTGATAGTCAAGCATAGCTTCATAATCCATCTTATAGATGTGATCTCCACCAAGGATTAATACGTAATCCGGATTATAGTAATCAATATACTCCAAATTCTGATAAATCGCATTTGCCGTACCTGTGTACCACTGGCTGTTTGTACTCTTCTCATACGGAGGAAGAACTGTAACACCACCGATACTGCGGTCAAGATCCCAAGGAATACCGATTCCAATATGCTGATTCAGACGCAATGGTCTGTACTGTGTCAACACACCAACCGTATCAACGCCGGAGTTAATACAGTTACTGAGTGGAAAATCGATAATCTTGTATTTACCGCCAAATGCAACCGCCGGCTTTGCAAGTTTCGAAGTCAAAACACCCAGTCGGCTTCCTTGTCCGCCAGCTAAAAGCATCGCTATCATTTCTTTTTTAATCATAATGTCACCCCTTTTAGCATAATATGTATGTATTATAGCATTAAACCACAAAAAATAAAACACTTTTTATGCAAATTTCATATATTTTCACATATATTTTACTTTTGGAGGGCAAAATACACGAAACATCGTGTTTTTTGTCTTTTTTCTTCATCAAAACGACAAAAAAGGATGTCAAAATGACATCCTTTTTTTACTATTAAGCTACAGCCTGCTTCATAGCTGTGAGAAACGGAATAAAATCCACCTCAATTGCTACAGCTAATTTTATATCATCTTTTTCCTGCAGAATACGTCCCAGCCGACTCACCGCGATTGCCATCTTGCTCTTATCCACACGTGCAAAATCTTTGTTAATCAACTGCTCACAATGATTGAACACTTCAATCTCCCAATTGATTCCTGCAATCACCAAATTCAGCAGTTCATCTGTATCCGGCTTTCGTTGTCCGCGCAGCTCGATTAACAAAGTTCTGGCTCCCAATAGCGCTTTATCACCATAATCTCTAAGCTGTGCCATAATCTCCTGTTGTAACCGTTCCTTCTCGCTCATTTGCTACCCCTTTTTTTGTTTACTCCCCGTCTTTTTTTACAATCTCTGTCAAAGAAGATGCAAGACCTGCAACACTTGCAATCTCGCTTGGAATAATCAGTTTTGTTGCCTTGCCATCTGCAGCCTTTTGGAATGCCTCCAGACTCTTAAGTGTAAGCACAGCCTGTGCAGGTGCTGCCTCGTTTAAGAATTTGATACCATCTGCATTCGCACGCTGTACAGTAAGAATTGCCTCTGCCTCACCTTCTGCACGACGGATGGTTGCTTCCTTTGCAGCCTCCGCACGTAAAATTGCTGACTGTTTTTCTGCTTCTGCCGACAAAATCAAGGATTCCTTCTGACCTTCTGCACGAAGAATCGCTGACTTCTTCTCACCTTCTGCAATCAGAATCTGCTCACGTCTTTCACGTTCTGCCTTCATCTGCTTCTCCATTGCATCCTGAATGGCTGCAGGAGGAATAATATTCTTTAATTCTACACGGTTTACCTTGATTCCCCATGGATCCGTTGCCTCATCCAAGGTCGCACGCATCTTTGTATTGATGGTTTCACGGCTTGTCAAAGTCTGGTCGAGTTCGAGCTCACCGATGATATTACGAAGTGTTGTTGCAGTCAGGTTCTCAATCGCCATAATCGGTTTTTCGACACCATATGCATAAAGCTTTGGATCTGTAATCTGGAAGAATACAACGGTGTCAATTCGCATCGTTACATTATCCTTTGTAATCACCGGCTGTGGAGCGAAATCTACGACCTGCTCTTTTAAAGAAATGTTATGCGCTACCTTATCAATGATTGGTGCCTTCAAATGAAAACCTGCTCTCCAGGTTGTGCTATAGGTTCCCAATCGCTCGATGACATACGCATGTGCCTGTGGCACGATACGAATCGAACTGCAAACAACAATAATTA
>JBJENA010000055.1:0-3224 GCA_051879955.1 Wujia sp. | reverse complement strand
TTTCCAGCTTGTTGTCCTTGTAATTGCCATATCCTACCCCCAGCACGCTTAAAAACACTCCGGACTCTTTTTCCTTTGTAATCAATCGCTCCAGCTCGCCTTCACTGGTCACACCAACATTCAAATCGCCATCTGTACAGAGAATGACACGATTGTTTCCACCTTCAATAAAGTTCTCCCTTGCAATCTCATAAGCAGTCTCAATACCTACAGAGCCATTGGTACTTCCCCATGCTTCCAGTTCCTCAATCGTCTGTGCAATCTTGTGATATTCATTTCCCTTTGCGCCCTGCAAACGTACCTCATCACTACCTGCATATGTTACAACCGATACACGGTCCTTCTTGGTCAGATTCTCTGCCAAAAGACACATCGACTGCTGTACCAATGGAAGCTTATTATCATCGAACATGGAACCGGATGTATCAATCAAAAATACCAGATTGGATGCCGGTGCCTCACTAAAATCGATATCTTCCGTATTCATGGCTACCATCGCAAGCTTCGTGTCTGTATTCCAAGGGCAATCCATATATTCTGTATATACGGCAAATTTTTCGCCCTTCTTTGGCTTTTCGTAATCGTAATGGAAGTAATTGATCATCTCCTCGATTCGCACCATCGACGGATCCACATCATATCCATTTTGGATACAACTGCGAATCTGGGAATAGCTCGCGGTATCCACATCTGCTGCAAAGGTTGAAAGCGGTGCATTTTCTACCTGCATCCAGCCATTTTCTGCCACATTGTTATATTCGTTGGTATTGAACTCAGTTTCACCTCTTGCAATATCCATCTCTACGGATGCATCTGATTTATTGTTTTGAAAATCCCATATTTCTTCGCAGGCATCATCTGCATACTCAACATCCGCGCCAGCTTCTTCCGAAGCTGCTTCTGTCCGGTTGTTCTCTTGTACAACGGATGTTACATTTTCCTCTTCCTTTGATGTCTTGTTTCCTCCGCAGCCTGTCAGACCGGCTGCCATCGCCATCACCATAAAACATGCCACTACTTTATTCATACATTTTCTCATACAAAAATCCTCCTTGTATCTTAATATTCGAAAAAACGAAACTCTATTATTTTTTCGTTTTTCCTTTTCGTTATATCTAAGATACGAAGGAGGATTTCATTTTTATGGTAAAATTTATAAATTTTTTTATTTTATTATTTTTACTAGGGTTTGCATGCGTTCTTCTACAGTCTGCCCCTCGTAGATTGTGGCGGAATCGTAGAATCGAATCACTGTATCGCCACTTTTTACTCCATATATGACCATCCAGTCACCGTCATCAGTTTCCTGCCATTGCAGCATATCGTTTTCTTTGATGCAAGAAAGAACGGATGGAGCTTTTTCTGTTTCCTTTGTGAAGTCAAACAGGTAATCGATGTTTTCGTCTGTCAATTTGAGAACACTGAGACATACAACGTCTTCATATTGCAAGGTCACTTCTGAATCGACGATTTGACCTGCTGTTTCATCGCTTGCGGTTGCATCGTTTGTAGCCGCCTCTTGTAAATGTTTCCGGTCATCCCCTTCGGCGGCTTCTTCAGCTGCCCCGGCAAAGTCCATGTCATCATCCGCTGTTTCCATCACAGAGTCCGCTGTATCATCCATGGATGCTTCTGTCACATCTTCCATCTCGCTTTTGCCATTTTTGATACTGTTACGCATCATGACCGGAACTGCCAGAAGGATTGCTAATATCATCGCAGCGGCAACACCTGCCATACGTATGTTTCTTTTTTTCTTTTCTTTCTGGATTTCTTTGTATTGCTCGTCAAAGCCTGCGTCAATGCGTGCCCACAGGTCCGGCATTTCGCGATTGGCCTGTTCTTTGTAGGAAGATGCAAATGCTTCTGAAACTTCCTGCGGCATCTGTATGGTTTGATTATCACGTTCGTTCATAGCCCTGTAAGCACCTCCTTAACCTCTGAATTCCCTGATTGTACAGCCAGGTCACTGTCCCCATGGGCGAGCCGGTTACCTCTGCGATTTCCTTGAATTTCATATCACCGAGTAACTTCATATCAATCACTTCTTTTTCTTTTGGTGGCAGGCTTTCCATCGCCTGTTTCAAATCCTGTGCCATCATGGTTGTGTTTTCAACCTGCGAGGTCGATGTGTTTTGTCCACCCACTTCAAACACTTCATTCACGTTGCCATCCTCATCTTCATAGGCCAGCATCTCATGTCCTCTTTTTCTTAGCAAATCAATTGCCATATTGCGAGCAATCTGCATGAGCCATGCCTTGTGGGCATTGCCTTTTCGATAGCTCTGTGCCGCACGCACCAACCGGATAAAAAACTCAGAAGTAATATCCTCTGCATCCTCCCGGTTGCCAACCACGTCGCGCACCACACTGTAAATCAATGTGCCATATGCCTCGTACAATTCCTTAAGAGCCTGTTTGTCTCCCTTTTGCAGGCGTTTTATGGCAGTTTCAAATTCCTTTTGTGTCATAAGCAACCCTCATATACTTCTACGTACCAACTTTCTCTTTTTATGGAAAAAATGGACCTCTTTTCTAAAAAAAGAGATCCATCTTTCAAACTGTCTATTCCTGTGCTGTTTTTCCAAGCATCTGCTTCGCTACTTTTTCTCGGAAGAAGCTAAATAACGGTCCGGTTCCAAATGCAACAATCACGGTTGCAAAACCTACCGTTGCTCCCATCAAAAAACCGATTGTCACGCAGATGATATCATCCATGACTCTCGCCCAACGAAATTGGAAGCGTCCTTTGGTTTTGTCTTCTATAATCTGAGGAATCATATCGTAAGGTGATGCACCCAGATCACATTCCATATATAGTCCACAACCAAATCCCAAGGTAACAAGTGCTACAAGTACTAACAGGATGCGAATCGGAACCATCTCATGGAGCCCGGTTACTGACAACCCCAGACACCCATATACCCAGACCATAAAATCTGAGATATACCCAATTCCTAACATATTTAACACACCGCCAATTCCAAAGCTCTCTCGAGCCATAATCGTAACCGGTATGAACAATACAATATTGACACACATCTGAAAGAATCCATAATTGATTCCAAAATGACTACTCAATCCCAGATTCATACAGGTAAATGGGTCCGTACCAAAATCAGCAATTCGGAATGTTGCACTTGCAAGTCCGATACAAAAGTTTCCAAGTAGCATAAACAACAAACGTTTTACGTTTTGTTTTGTCATCTCTTCACTCCAGTTTA
>JBJENA010000054.1:0-3277 GCA_051879955.1 Wujia sp. | reverse complement strand
CCTTATGACGAGATAAACCTTATGACGAGTTGACATTGATTCTCCGCATAAATACGTGATTTTTGGAAATTTATCTCGGCATAATACCAGCAAAAATACCACTCTTTGTTATTCTGTAATCATTAAAAAGAAAGGAGTCAGAAACTCATGAATCTTGAAATGATTACAGAAGGATTAAAACAACTGTTACAGGAAAACAACTATACTCCTGCGACTATCCGCTTCTATGAAAGAGAATGGAATAAGATCCAATGCTTTCTTACGAAAGAATACGGAAATACCGAATACGACATGGAACGAGGGATTAAATATCTCGAAAACCAATACGGCTTCATCACTAAATATAATGATGGAACACTTTCTCAGCAGAGAGTTCAGTTGCTCCGTGTTGTTCATATGCTGGAAGACTATCGTCTTCACCAGGTGCTTACCAGAAGATACTATGCATCCAAAAATCCCATTACGCTGAATGTGTATTATTCAGCTGTATTTACGGATTATACGAATTTCCTGGATTCAACGGAATTGTCAGCGAGTACGGTCGGACATTATAAAAGCATTTCTATGGTTTTCATGGATTATCTCCAGCAACGGAAAATAGAATCGGCAAAAAGTATCACAATGGATATCTGCAATTCTTATCTGAAAACGCTGGCTGGCTATAGTTTTAAAACCATAGAGCAGAATGTTTGTGGAATCAGACACTTCCTGCGTTTTCTTTATTCGACCGAAGTCCTTGCCATTGATTATGCCGTAAATATCCATATGCCTGCTGTTTCTAAAAGGGCCAAAATACCTTCCGTATGGAAACTCGATGAACTGAAAGCAATGCTTGCGGCCATTGACAGGAACAGTCCTATAGGAAAACGTGACTATGCGATGATCCTTCTTGCGTGTGTTCTTGGGCTTCGGATTGGAGATATCAAAAATCTGCGTTTCCAGAACTTTAACTGGGAAGATAAAAAGCTGTCCCTCATACAGCACAAAACACATAAACCATTGACTTTGCCAATACCTGATGCAATAGGCTGGGCGGTGATTGATTATATCAAAAACGGACGCCCTCAGTATTATGAAACGGACCATGTGTTCCTGAAACATATGCCTCCATTTGATCCTATCGGTAACGAAAACCATATGCAGCAACAGCTTGTAAGATACATGAGGAAAGCAGGTATCGATCAGCGTACAAAAAAGCATTCCGGATTTCATTCTTTAAGACATTCCGCCGGCTCCATGCTTCTGGAAATGGAAACACCGCTTCCGATCATTACAGATATCCTTGGGCACTCCGATTCCGATGTGACGGCTGTTTATCTGAAAACAGACCTGAAGAAACTGGCCGAATGTGTGCTTTCACCGGAGGATTTCTGTCATGAATAAAGAGGTCTATAACAGCATTTTTCAAAAGGAGATCCATGATCTTATAGAATTAAAACGTGCGCTTGGATTCTCTTATGAATCAGAGGCAGGTTCCCTGCGGCGCATTGACACTTTTTTATGTAAAAACAACCTTGCTGAAAAATGTATCACCAAAGAGCTGTGTGATTTATGGTGCAGAAAAAGAACTTATGAAACCGTTACGAATCAGGCAAGCCGCATCAGTATCATGCGTGTTTTCTGCAGATATCTCAACGATATAGGTATTCCGGCATATATTCCACCCAAGGGGATTACAAAAAAACGGATAAGATATGATGCACATATCTATACAGATGAGGAACTTCAGAGCTTTTTTGATGCAGTTGATAAAAGCAAGTCTGTGCCTGATTCCTGCCCATACCGCAGTGATGTTATGCCGGTCTTTTTCCGAATCCTATACACCAGTGGAATGCGTGTTTCGGAACTGCGTCTTGCCAGAATACGTGATATCAATCTCGAAGAAGGATATATCAATGTCCACGAGGCTAAAAACCATAAAGAAAGGCTTATTCCAATCCATCCTTTGCTTATAATTAAGTGTAAGGAACTAAAAGAAAAAATCCATGTCACTTCACCCGATGACGAATATTTCTTTATGATACTTCCGGGGAAACCAATGACCTTGGGGAATGTATATAAAAACTTCAGACGATATCTGGAGCAGGCTGGTATCTCCCACACCGGAAAAGGACCTCGTATTCATGACTTTCGCCACACTTATTGTGTGAACCTTCTCCGTAAATGGACTGATGAAGGAAAAGATCTTATTGCGTATCTTCCTTATATGCGGACAATGCTTGGACATGAAAGTTTTGAGGAAACAGCGTATTATCTGAAACTTACGGCGGAACGGTTTCCATATATAAAAGAACGGATGAAGGAATCTTTTCCCGATCTGATCAAGGAGGCAGAAATCAATGAACACGAATTCTACTGATTTTGCCTGTCTGGTTACAGGATTTCTGACAGATTACCTGCCGCATCACAGATGCTATTCCAAGAATACCGTTCTCAGTTACAGGGATACCCTGAAACTGTTCCTGCGATTTTTAAAAGAAGAAAAAGGAATTTCACCGAATTCTTTTTATATCAAAGACTTCAAACGTGAGATTGTCATTGAATTTCTGGAATGGTATCGGAACAGTGGAGCTGGTATATCGGCTGCAAACCAAAGACTGGCTGCATTAAAAGCATTCAGCGATTATGCACAACTGGAAAACATCGAATACATTGCCCCATTACAGAATGTCTCCGGGATCAAGGCCAAAAAGGCTACACCGAAAGAAGTATCTTTCCTGACGGTGAAACAAATGTCATCTCTTATCAACAGTCCTGATATTAATTCATCCACCGGATTCAGGCATCGGGTAATCCTGACACTTCTGTATGACAGTGGGTGTAGAGTCCAGGAATTGTGTGATATCACGATAGCAGATGTATCGTTAGGTTCTGTTACAACTGTAAGATTACACGGGAAAGGTAACAAGTATCGGACAGTCGTGTTATCAGATGCGACAGCAAAGCTTGTTGGAAACTATCTTAGCCGGTATCGTTCATACGCTGTTGGAACAGATCCGTTGATCACTAACCGTTATCATCACAAGATTGACCGTGATGGTATTTCTTATATCGTCAAAAAATATGCAGATGCACTTCATAAAGAAGATGCAACATTCCCGGAACATGTGCATTGCCATATGTTTCGGCACTCGAAGGCAATGCATATGTTGGAGGCTGGTATCAACATCGTCTATATCAGAGATTTTCTCGGACATGAAGATATTTCTACGACGATGGTTTACGTAAGAGCTGATAACCGTCTGAAAAATGATGCAATCAATGCGCTTGCCCCTAA
>JBJENA010000053.1:0-3279 GCA_051879955.1 Wujia sp. | reverse complement strand
ACCTACACAGTGGAGGTGACTGTCAGCACCGGAAAGGCAGACTATACGGTGAGCAAAGAGATAGTGATAGTAGAGGATATGTCTCCGGTTGCGGGATTCGAATTGGATTCGGATTACTATCGTCGTAATGAGGAAGGATTTGCAACAGTTGATATAAAGGATCGTTCTACCTCTTTGGATGGAGATACGATTGGTCAGCGTGTATGGACAATCTATTACGATGAAAATAATGACGGGGCATTTGATGAGTGCGAAGCAAGTATTCTCAACGATGGTAATGAAACAGAAATTACATTTGAAACAGAAAAAGTAGGAAAATACAAGTTGGTTTTGCATATTGTTGAAACCTTTGATGACACGATCTCAAAGCTATTGGACGAGAACGCATTTTTGTCAGATGATACTGCTGAATCCACAGAACAGCAGAGCGTGTTTGAGGTGGGAAATGAAGCACCTTTGGTTGATCTGTGTATTGAAAAATCCAAATCTGTTGACGTTGTGTTTACGGTTGGTGATACAGATAAGGATAGCATGGATGTGTATAATGCAAAAGCAAAGTCATTAAGTGATCTTCTTGTTGATAAGGGAATCGATGCGAAAGTAGAAACTGTTTCTACATCGACGTATACTGCGCAGGATACGTTTGCGTGGAAGGAATACGGTCACAATGATTGTGATGGTTTGAAAGAACATATTATGTATAAAGATAGTAGTATCATAATGGAAGGTTATTACAGCTTAGCTATAAAAGACTTCTTATACATAGCAAATGATAGTCCGGGACAAAAAACATTTGAATTTGATTTACAAAAGGATCATACAGATTGGCATAGTATGGAAGGTGGAGGTTTTCTTTTTAATACAACCGTTGACGAAGAAAATAATACCATCAAAGGTTTTTGCATACTGGTTACGCGATGGGGACTGAAATTGATTCGAATCGATTGCGACAATTTACAGGGATTTCGGGATGGCTCGTATTACTGGATGCAATATGCGGGAGAGATATTACAAACAGTACCTATCGCCAATATATATGATAACCATCACTTCAAAATAGTAGTAGATAATAAAAAGATATCCGTTTGGGATGGAGAAACCCTTTCATTTGATAACTTTATTCTGCCGGATAATGATTATGGGTATGGATTTGGACCGATTACAAGTTATTTATCACATGCCTGTGGTCAGCGTTCTGCTTTTACATTTCAGAATATTTGCATGCAGACCACGTCCGGTAATAGTTTGTCGGACATCGTAGATGGATACGGGTGGCGTCCGGGTGCATCACATTATGTGTATAACCTGAGTAATACGGAAGTGCCGGAATTAGCTTCTGACGAAGCAACCGCAGAACTGGCAGCAGCATTGATAAAAAATGATGCATCTTTTATTGGCATAGGTAATGACACGAACAAAAATCAGTATCTTTCTTTGATAAATGTAATGGAAACAGGTGGGATGTATCTGCCAATTGATGGTATGAGTGGACATATGGATGATGCGAATACATATATTATGGACAGTGTATTGGCAAAGAAAACCACCATTGAGCAGTATATCACAACAGACGATATCGTAACCTACAAAGGTTACTATCAGGATACAGAAAATGACGATATATATGAACAGCAGTGGGAATATGAATATGACCCTTCCATATTTAGCGGTGCAGGGGGAAGTGCACAACACATCGTCAGAAATGAGAGCGAGCCGATTACCGTATTTGAAAATCCGGGTGCATACTCTATCCGGTTGAATATCCGGGATAACCCTGTAGGAGAAAATGATGCGCTGGATGAATACCGTAAATGGTCCGGTACACAGGAGTACGAAAAGCTTCTGATTGTACACCGAAGACCGAAGGCACAGGTATCCGTAGAGATTTCAGAAAATACATCTGACCCCAAAACATGTATCGCAAAACTTATGTATTCCAGTGAAGATCCGGACCATCCGGATGATAGAACCAAAGGTATCCGGGAGGAGTATTTCTGGTACAAGAATGTAAAAGATGGAAGCTGGACGGAGGGCAGGATTCCGAATAAACTGACTGTCGGAGAAACCTATCTTGTGAAGTATCAGGTAAAAGATGCAGAAGGAACATGGTCTTTCCCTGCCGTTGCAGTTGTGAAAACAAGTGACTTACTCGTGTATGAAGAAATCATAGATACGGTTGCACCGGAAATATATATTGATGTTGCCAAGGAAGAGATAAAGGTAGGAGAAGAGTTACGTATTGATGGTTTTGCATCCGATGACTATGGAATAGAATCTTTTTATATGTATATTGATGGAGAGAAGGTATTGGATACCTTTGGTCGTATTCGATATACGGGCAAAGAGGAAGGTACCGTTACCATTAAAGCGGTTGCCACGGATATTGGAGGAAATACTTCTCAAAGGGAGCTTACCATAAGCGTAAGAGATGACAGAGATAAGATGGCACCAACAGCAGAGATTACAGCACCGGCACCGGGTTCTGAAATTGGTTTTGATGTGCAGATTCGGGGCTCTGCGAAAGATGAAACAACATTCTCGAAGTATACCTTATCGTACAAGGAAGAAAACGAAAAGGAGTATCATGTATTCAAAGAGAGTACCAATCCTGTGGATAATGACATCTTAGGAAGCCTGGACATTACAGAGCTAACACAAGGAGCATATGAAATTCTTCTTACAGCAGAAGATGTGGCAGGTAACGTCGCATATTATGGAATCATGCTCTATATCGAAAACGGTGTTTCGGGAGACTATGTTATCGAAGGAAAACTCACAAAGACAAATTTAAATGACGATTGCACCCGGATAGAGATAATCGGTACAGCCGGCGCACAGGGGCATATGAAACAATATACCTTGTCCTATCAGCTGGACGGAGAGGATGAAACGGTTGTGATTGCAGAAGGGACAGAAGAAGTTGACAACGGTACGCTTGGTTTCCTTGCAACAGAAGGATTAAAGAGTGGTTTATATAATTTGTTTCTTACAGTGGAGGATACACAGGGACATAAGACCAATGCGAGAAGTACTTTTGAATATGCAGAGGGAAAAACGGAAATGCCGACTCCGGGTGACCCGGTAAAAAAGTTTGCGGTAGCGTTGTCTCACAGCACTGCCAATATCGGAACACAAGTACAGGTTCAGGTGACCCTGCCGGATAATATCAGGGAAGATACTTTAAAAATCAGTATGGGCAGTAAAGAACTTGCAACCGGAACACGAAAAGCATCCTTTACATCGGAGAAAACAGGTAAAGTAACAATCACTGCTATTGGA
>JBJENA010000052.1:0-13461 GCA_051879955.1 Wujia sp. | reverse complement strand
TATACAGGAGAACATGTGATAGAGCTTTCGAAAGGACAGCTTTTGGTTAATGAGCTCAGTCGTCTGCGTGGAAAGGTAGATGGTGAATGGTGGGAACTGAAGTTCAGTAACGGTGATTTGGGACATCTGCATATGGTTATGCGAAACATATTTATGCCGAGTAATTTTACTCCTGTGAATATGGATGAGATGAGTGAGGTGCTTTATGGAACAAATCGTTCGGATAAAGAAGCATGCGAAAAGGCGGCAATCGATTTTTTATCCAAGTTTGGTATTGAAGATCGGTGCTTGGCTCATACAGGACATATGAAACTGGCCGAAGAGAGTGATTATTTGGATGGTTACCGCTTTGCATATACACGGGACATGGAAATACCGGTTGGATTTTCTACGATGAACATGGCGTGTACACAAAACCCATATGAGGTGCTGAATGGGGATTTTGATTATTCGGATATGTTCCCGTTGCAGGGTGCTGTTCAGGATTATATCTGGATTGGGGTATTCGGAGGACGCGTTGGATGTATGGAAATTGACACCGTCTATGAAATGGGAAAGACGATGTCACAGGATACGGCATTGTTAAGTTTTGAACAGGTTTATGAGATTGCCAAACAGACAATCAAAAAGGAAATTGATGATTACAAGCTCGTGACAACTTCCACTAAAGCGGGAATAAATGAGATTTGCTTTCGGTATCTGGTGATTTCAACGGAAAACGGACAGTATTATATGGTGCCGGTATGGATGTTTTATGAAGATTTGGATATCGGATATCTTGATGACCGAACGGTAAGATTTGCAGTCAATGCAATTGACGGAAGTATTGTGTATCTCCTCTCATATGGTAATGCTGGATATTTCGTTGTATTTTAAGCGATGAGCAATTTGTAGAGGCAGATGCAATGGATATTTTGGGGACACAATGAGAATCTCAAAAAGGAAAATAAAATACTTGATAATATTATAACAGATGTGATATAGTAGTCGAAACTCTTTGCACTGCATATAAATCTACAGTACAAACTGAGCAGACCGTGACCAAGATGTCATGGAGTCGGGTCACAGAAGTGACAGTGGAATGTTACATCCACGGGACAGTAGTTGCTAATACTGATTTCGTGGGTGTTTTTTTATACTTTTTTATGAGTTGCAAAAAATCCCACACATATTAAGTGCCATAGAGATATCTTATATTATGGAGGTAGCGAATATGGAAAACAAAAAAGTGATGCGGGAAGAAAAGAAAGAAAACATCGAGTTTCAGAAGGTGGCAAACAAGGTGTCAATCGTGACAATTATCGGCAATCTGGTGTTGTCGGTGTTGAAGTTTTTGGCAGGTGTGATTGCACATTCCAGTGCGATGATTAGCGATGCAATTCATTCTGCCTCGGATGTATTTAGTACATTTGTGGTTATCATCGGCATTAAGCTGTCATCGAAAAAACCGGATAAAGAACACCCATATGGGCATGAACGGTTGGAATGTGTTGCAGCGATTGTGCTGGCAATCGTATTGTTTATTACAGGTCTGGGTATTGGCATGGATGCCTTGGAAAAAATTATACAGGGCAATTACAATGAACTGCAGATACCCGGAATCTTGGCATTGATTGCCGCGATTGTTTCTATTGTTACAAAGGAAGCGATGTACTGGTATACCAGATATTATGCAAAGCTCATTGATTCAAGTGCCTTGATGGCGGATGCCTGGCATCATCGTTCTGATGCACTTTCATCGATTGGGGCATTGATTGGTATTGGCGGAGCCAGACTCGGTTTTCCGGTTATGGATTCGATTGCAAGTATTGTCATTTTCTTATTTATTGTAAAAGCAGCATATGAGATTTTTCGAGATGCGATGGAGAAGATGGTGGACCATTCCTGTGATGAAGAAACGGAAAAGAAAATCCATGATTGCATTATGCAAAATCCGGAGGTAAAGGGGATTGATTTATTGCAAACACGTATATTTGGAAATAAGATCTACGTGGATGTTGAGATTTCTTTGGAAGGAACGATTACGCTGCAGGAAGCACATGGAATCGCAGAGGATGTGCATGACGGGATAGAGCAGGAGTTTCCAAAGGTAAAGCATATTATGGTACATGTAAACCCGGCATAAATGGGCTTAAGTTTGCTTGATTCGATAATACAGGATGTTGGAAAATAAAGAGCGCTTTTTCATCCATGCATCCAATTCGGCATAAAAACATTTGCCCCAGGAAGAAAGCTGCAGATAATGCGTATCGGAAGCTTCATCATAGTAAAGACCGGTTATGGTGAAATAATGGGAGCGGATGGATTGTGAATAGGTAAAGACCTTAAGGTTATCGTTATAGCGATATAACGGTAACCTGTTTTTTTTCAGAAATACAAAGTACGAAGCAGGAACCGGCAGGTTGTGATGCAGCATTTCCTGTATCAGCTTCCGGAGCTTTTCTTTTCGAATCGTTGGACACCACCATGCAAAGACATCGATGGCATGCTTTTTGCAAACACGCCAAAAGCCGAGAGCCATTTTCCAAAACGGAACGCCTCGTGCAATTCGAAAATGATAGGATCTAAGAAAACGATGTTCGACGAAAGCCATATACTGCTTTTGGTCGATGTCACGCTTGCCTGTGATATATAACTCCGTATCGGACATGGTGATTACGCCACAGCCAAAATTGTGGAAGAGGGGATTGGTAGATTTCCACCATTCCTGATCCCCGCCATAATAGGTGTTGTCATTTTCTGTAATTTCTATGAAATTTTGTGTATGTAATCCGGCGATTTTTTCCATGGTTGATGTCTCCTGTTTCATTATTACACCATAGTTTTGTGAAAAAAACAATAAAATCGAATGGATTGACTTTTTTTACAGAGAACGATAAAATTGGAAATCGTAAATGAATCAAATCAGATGGGAGCATTTTTGTAATGAACAAGCAGAATAAAAAAAGTATAATTGCATGGATTGCGATGCTTGCGACAGTTCTTGTACTGTTTTTTTCTGCTACCTATCTTGCAGAACATGTGGACCATGCCTGTAGAGAGGACAATTGTTCTGTTTGCGAGGTGATGGGACAGTGTTCAAACAATCTGAAAGCACTTGGCACAGCAATGATCTTGGTGTGTACAGGATTGTTTTTCTTAGTACCCATATGCACAGAAAATCATTCCACATGGTATGGTGTTCTTTGCAATTCTTTAATATCCCAAAAAGTTAGAATGAATAATTGAATTTCCGGATAGGACGAACAATATCTGAAAATCTGGAGGAAATTCAAAATGAAAAAGTTAATATCGGTGTTTGTTGCGGTTTTGATGGTTGCAGGATTGTTGACAGGATGTGCAGAACATGCACAGGAAAAAGAAGATAAACTGTCAATTGTGACGACTATTTTCCCTGTCTATGATTGGGTGAATCAGCTCATACAAGGAAATGAAAACGTAGAGCTTACCATGCTGGTATCTTCAGGCGTTGATTTGCACAGCTTTCAGCCGACAGCGGATGATATCGTGAAGGTATCTTCCTGTGACATGTTCATTTATGTGGGTGGCGAAAGCGACCACTGGGTGGAAGATGTATGGAAGGAGGCGACCAACAAAAATATGGTGGTCATCAATTTGCTGGAAGTTCTCGGCGATAGCGTCAAAGAGGAAGAAATTGTCGAAGGCATGGAAGGCGAGGAAGAAGATGAGGGCGAAGAGGAAGAAGCGGAATATGATGAACATGTCTGGCTTTCTCTGAAAAATGCAAAAGTATTTTGCAGCTATATTGCAGAGCAACTTGGCAAGATAGATACAGATCACAAAGCATTATATGAACAGAACGCGACGACATACATTGGAGAACTGGATACTTTGGATCAGGCTTATGAAGCAGCCGTCGACGCAGGAACCTATAAAACCTTATTATTCGGAGACCGCTTTCCGTTTCGCTACCTGGTAGATGACTATGGACTTTCGTATTATGCGGCATTTGTGGGATGTTCCGCTGAATCTGAGGCAGCGTTTGAAACAATTACATTTTTGGCAAAAAAAGTAGATGAGCTGTCATTGCCGGTTATTCTGAAAATTGAAAATGCAGATGACAAGCTTGCACAGACCATTAAGGAGAATACCAAGGATAAAAATCAGGAGATTCTGACACTCAATTCCTTGCAGTCCGTGACAGCAAAGGATGTCTCACAGGGTGCGGATTATCTTCAGATTATGCAGGACAACCTGGAAGTGTTAAAACAGGCGATGAGATAACAGGGAAGGTGAGAATATGGCGATATTGACAGGAAAAGACCTTTCGCTTGGATATGAGGGGAAAGTTCTGATTCAAAATCTCGATTTCCAAGTAGAAAAAGGGGATTATCTTTGCATTATGGGTGAAAATGGAATCGGAAAAACAACACTCATTAAAACCGTACTCGGATTAATCAAACCAATCAAGGGTGAAGTCATTTATGGAGATGGATTAAAAAATAATGAGATTGGCTATCTGCCGCAACACACAATCGTACAAAGAGATTTTCCTGCTTCTGTACAGGAGATTGTATTATCCGGATGTCAGGGACTCAGGGGCAGCAGACCTTTTTATTCGAAAGAGGAAAAACAACTTGCAAAAATGAATATGGAAAAGATGGATATAAGTAATCTTGCAAAACGGTGTTATCGGGAACTTTCCGGCGGGCAGCAACAAAGAGTCCTTTTAGCAAGGGCACTTTGTGCGACACAGAAGGTGTTGCTTTTGGATGAACCGGTAGCAGGACTCGATCCTGGTGCGATGAGCAATATGTATCGTCTGATTCGCAGATTAAACGAAGAAGGCGTTACGATTATAATGATTTCACATGATATTGCTGTGGCGGTAGGTGACGCAAGTCATGTGCTTCATGTGGGAAAGAAATCTTTTTTCGGAACGAAGGATGCATATATGAACAGCGCGATTGGTAGGAAATTTGTATCCATGCAGGATATGGAGGGAGAATAAGATGGAGAAATTGATGACTTATCTGGAATATCCATTTGTGCGATATGCACTTATTGTGGGTGTTTTGATTGCACTTTGTTCTTCCTTGCTCGGCGTGACGTTGGTATTAAAGCGATTTTCATTTATTGGAGATGGATTGTCGCATGTTGCGTTTGGTGCAATGGCAATATCCGCAATTTTAGGGGTGGAAAATGATACGATTGTAGTACTTCCGATTACGATTGTGTGTGCCGTACTTTTGCTAAAAACAGGACAGAATACCAAAATCAAAGGCGATGCCGCAATTGCGATGATTTCTGTTGGTGCACTGGCATTTGGATACCTTTTGATGAATATCTTCTCAACATCCTCAAATCTGTCAGGGGATGTATGTTCCACGTTGTTTGGGTCCACATCCATCTTGACATTACGAGAACAGGAAGTATGGTTATGTGTGATTCTTTCTATTTTGGTCGTGTTGTTTTTTGTGTTTTTTTATCACAAAATTTTTGATGTGACGTTTGATGAAGACTTTGCCAGAGCAACCGGAACGAAGGTTGATTTTTACAATTTTGTGATAGCCGTTATCATAGCGGTAATTATTGTACTAGCAATGAATCTGGTAGGTTCTCTATTGATTTCGGCACTTATTATCTTTCCGGCGCTGTCGGCAATGCGATTGTTTCACAGTTTTAAGAATGTAACCCTGTGTTCCGCGGTGATTTCTGTTTTGTGTGCGTTTAGCGGAATTATTATTTCCATATTAGCGGGTACACCGGTGGGTTCAACGATTGTGGCAGTCGATGTGGGTGCATTTTTTGTATGCTATGTGATTGGTATGGTAAAAGGAGGAAACAGAACATGAGAAAAACGATGATGAACCTTTTATGCCTGGTGTTTTTGTGTGCGTGTCTGACTGCATGTGGAGACAAGCCGTCCAAAGTGGATGAGGTTGTGGCAAGCCAAATGGAGCAGCAGGCAGTAGGAACAGATATAACAACGACGGAATTATTGACGGAAGAACAGACTACAACGCAGGAGACGGTGACAAACGCGCAGGAGGAATCAGCACAGACTCCGGGAGTTGATGTGGATTTGACAGTGCTGAGTAGTACCATGGTTTATTCTGAGGTATACAATATGATGGTGCAACCACAGGATTATCTTGGAAAGACAGTAAAGATGAACGGTGCATTTGCGGTTATGCAGGATGAGGATACCGGCAAGATGTATTTTGCCTGCATAATCCGCGATGCAACGGCTTGCTGCTCGCAGGGAATTGAGTTTGTGCTGGAAGGGGAACATTCTTTTCCGGGAGATTATCCGGCTGTAGGCAGTGATATCACCGTAACAGGAGAATTTGAAACATATATGGAGGGAGAGTATACATACTGCAATTTGAAAAATGCCAGCTTCGATTAAGGTGGATATCGTTTATGAATGATGATATAATGGTGTGAAATAGAGGTTGCTATCTTTTTTATATATTTGGTATAATAAGGTTAATTATGGGAAAGAAGACGACTAGAAAATTTCATAAAATGAACTATGAAGCAATTCGTGACATGATGATGAATTATCATAAGCGACCGGTTGAGAAGATTCCTGCGCATATTTATCGCGAATTTGATATCGATGAATTAAAGGAAAATGGGCAGATTTGTTATCGGTTAGTTCCGAAGACGAATTTTTCGGGAACCTATATCATGTATTTGTATACAAGTCAGCTGTGTTTACCGATGCGAGCGATTGAGTGGGAGTTTATCACGCGTGTGGCAAGGGAATGTCATGCGGGCTTGTTCGTGCCGATGTATCCCCTGGCTCCGGAGTGTGGTTGTAAGGAAGTTTTCCAGTTTCTGGAACCGGCGTATGCGAATTGTACCCGGGGACAGGATGTGGAGCGTCTGGTATTGATGGGAACCGGAAATGGTGCCGGATTTGCATTGTCTCTTGCCATGAGTGCATGGAGAGAGGGATGGAGAAAACCGGACCAGATGTATCTCCTGTCACCGTGTATGGATACCGAATATTTTGATAAGGATTTGGAAGCGGAGATGCTTGAGGCTACCAAATCCTCAAAATGGTATTTTTACAATGAAAGTGTAAAAGAGTTCATCAATAACTATTGGGTAAAAGATTACGCGGTTAAAACGGAATATACCAGTCCGTTTTACTGCGATTTGACAGATTTATGTGATGATGTCATTGTCTTTTCGGGTATTCAAAGTGTATATCATTGTTATGCAAGAGAATTTTACAAAAAGGCGAAAAAATCCGGATTAAATATTCGTTATTTTGAATTTGAGGATGAGGCAGAAGATTTCCTCATATTTGACAAAACGAAGGAACGAACCAAGGCATATGGATTTTTGATTGACTGTCTGAATCATACATACGACTCCTCTTTAAGAGCGATTTATCCGATAAAGATGATGTCTGACTGGACAAAAAAATATCCGGAACATTTTAAGGACCCATGGGCATCAAAGTTTATTTATAGCAATAAGTTTGATTTTTCAAAATTAAATACCAGGATCGGTGAATACGATAATCTTCGTCTTGCGGCAAGTGCGAGTGCCTGCGATACATTGGTTCGCAGATTTATTCAGGAGTATCCGTTTGGAACGGTGATACACTTAAGCTGTCGTCTTGATAATATGTTTGGACGTCTGGATAATGGAAGAATTCAATGGTACAATGTGGATACACATAATATCATGTCGATTCGAAGAAGTATCTATGGAGTTCGTGAACGAGAGAAAACAATCGGTCGTAGAATGATGGACTTTTCCTGGATGGATGACATTGTCTGCAAACAAAACCAGGGATTGATGATTGTTTGTGATGATGGGCTGTCTTATCTTTCAAAAAAAGATGTTCAGGAATTGTTTGAACGCCTGTGGGAGAAATTTCCGGGCGCGCAGTTGGTATTTACGGCATCTACTTCTGCGTATAATCTGCGTATGAATCTTATGCGCAGAGCCTACACCGTATTAAAACGGCGCAAACGCAGATTTGGTATCAGTGATACGGAACGGGTAGTTGGAGAATGGAGAGCAGAATATCGGATTATGGAAGAATATCCGATTATGAAGTTTTTGGAACTTCCAAACAAGGTGAAGCTTTTGACTCGTTTGAGATACAAGTATAATTTGATGAGCTATAATCATCGGGTTGCGCGAATCATTTTGGGAAGTGAAGAATACAAAATCAACTTTCGATAGTAGCTGTCTGTGGAGGGCAGCTACTTTTTTTAGAAGAAACAATATAATAAATACTATGGTTTCTTCGACGGATAGGGGGCAGAAGCAATGTTAAGAGCAGATCATCTGGTGAAAGAATTCGAAAAGAATATATCAAAAAAAGAAAAGAAGACATTCCATGCAGTAGATGGAATCAGTATGGAGATTCATGCGGGGGAAATTGTCGGGGTTCTGGGACCAAATGGAGCAGGAAAAACAACACTTCTTCGTATGCTGGGCGGTTTGATGCAACCCACAGAAGGCCACGTTTTGTACGAAAAAGATGGAGAAAAGATATGTGATGCGGTTGAGATAAAGAAAAATATCGGATATCTGTCAGGAAATACAAAACTATATCCAAGATTGAGTACCCGTGAGCTTTTGGAAATTGTCGGAAAAATTTATGGTCTTTCCGGTGAAGAAATACAGAAACGTACGGAAGAAATTGCGAAGATTTTGCAGTTGGAGTCTTTCATTGATAATCGAATCGAACATCTTTCTACCGGGCAGGTGCAGCGTGCATCGATATCCCGCTGTCTCATTCATGACCCGGAGCTTTATATTTTTGATGAACCGACACTTGGCTTGGATATTGTAAGCAGTAGTGCGATTGTAGATTTTATGAGCGCAGAGAAAAAACGTGGGAAAGCGGTATTGTATTCTACGCATTACATGGAAGAAGCGGAGCTTTTGTGTGACCGTGTACTCATGATTGCGCAGGGAAAAGTCGTGATGCAGGGAACATTGGATGAAATATATGAAAAGACGGGAACAAAAAGCCTGCGTGAAGCGTTTCGGACATGGATGGAGGAACTGGCATGAATAAAGAGGTGATAAGACAATTATATAAAAAAGAAATGCTCGATGTTTTGCGTGACAAGAAAACAGTTTTGATGATGCTTGTGATTCCTTTGCTTGTATATCCTTTGTTATTTGTTGCAGGCGCGATGATGATGACAAAGGTTGCTACGCAATTAGAGACACAGACCTATCGGATTGCGATTGATTTTCAGGACGCAGATGGAAGGCTGCAGGAGTTATTTGAGTCAGAAAATGAGCAATATAGTTTTGAGCTTAACGATGCGAAAAAACTAAAACAGGATTACGAAACTGTGTTAAGAAACGAAACGATTGATGCAGTGGTATCTATGTCCATGGAAGATGCGAAACCGGTTTTTCAGATTTCATATCTTTCATCCGTGACAAATTCCAGTTATGCAGTCTCCAAAATTGAGGAGGTTTTGGAACTTTATAGCACAGAACTGACAGAGAAAAAGCTGGCGAAGCAGGGGCTTGACAGTGACGAATACCTGGAACCGATAGAAATAACATACAATAATGTTTCGAGTACAGAGGAAGCGACGGGAAACCTGCTTGGTACGATTTTACCGTTTATGCTGGTTGTAAGCTTGTTGATGGGAACGATGTATCCTGCGATTGATACAACAGCGGGAGAACGGGAACGTGGGACATTGGAAACACTCCTAACATTGCCGATTACAAATAAAGAGTTGATTGTGAGTAAGTTTTTAACCGTTGCGACAATTGGGGTTGTATCTGCACTTTTGAATCTTCTTTCCATGGGTGGAATTGGCGTATATCTGTATAAGCTCTCGATACAGATGGGACAGATGCAGGAACAGATACGATTGGGAAGGTTTGTTCCCGTGCTGCTGGTTAGTCTTATCTGTATTCTTGCATTCGCAGTGTTACTTTCAGCACTATCCATGTGTTCCTGCGTATTTGCAAGAACCTACAAGGAAGCAAATAACTACATCACGCCATTTATGTTAATTGTTATGTTTGCGAGTTTTGTGGCATTTTTGCCGAACATACAGTTATCCGGAAGTGTTGCTTTGATTCCGGTCGCCAATGTCTGTTTATTGATTCGTGATTTGTTAGTGTTCAAATTTTCGTGGTCTGTAATAGGGATTGTACTAATTTCTAATGTCGCTTATGGAATGCTTGCGGTCATGTTGCTGGCAAAGCTTTATAACAGCGAACAGGCGTTGTTTGGAGACGGAACGGGTGCGATGCGCATTTTTGAGAGAAGAAGAAATATGAAGCAGGGAGGCGTACCATCTGTGGGTGATGCCTGCTTTGTGCTTCCGGTTGTATTTGTGTTGATTTTATATCTCGGTGGGTTGTTGAGTGTCAAACATCCTTATGTGGCATTGGTCATGGTTCAGGTTATGATCCTGACGATTCCGTTTCTTGTGACGGTATATACGAAAAGAAGCGTGAAAGCTACATTTCGGTTTCGACTTTGCAGCTGGAAGTTCTTTTTTGGTGGTGCTATTTTGATGATTGGAACCATGCTGTTAGGACAGCTTGTGACGATGGCAAGTAGCAGTATTTTTACACAGAGCGCAAAGAGTATGTCGGATTCGATGCAAGGCATATTTGAGTTGCCGGTTCCAATCGTGTTTTTGATGGTTGCGGTACTGCCTGCTATCTGTGAAGAAATGCTGTTTCGGGGATATCTTTTGTCTGCGTTTGAGGCAAAGATGAAAGCGAAAACAGCTGTGATTCTGGTAGCCGTGATATTTGGAATCTATCATATGAATCTGGTGCAGTCCATTACAACCGCATTGATAGGACTTGCAATTTGTTATGTCAGCTACAAATCAGGGAGTATCTATCCGGGCATGCTCATGCATGCAATCAATAATGGAATTGCATGCTGGATAAGCTTGTACCCGACAGTAGCACTTCGGTGGCTTCCGTTTTTTGCAACTACAGGAACCCCATGGAAAGATGTTGTCGCCATGGCAATCATTGGAAGCTTGTGTACGGGCATTGGTGTGGGGATTATAAAACATGTGAAAAAGTGCTAAAAGAACGTCGTTTTTTTGGTAAAAGATATTGTGCGACTTTGGTTGAGTTGGGGCGTCGATTGTGGTAGAATATACGTTAGGAAAAAAGCGTTAGGATAAGGTAAATAGGGAAAAAACATGAAGGATTACAGAATCAACTGGGCGCGTGTCATTTTGGTCGGCGCGTCGGCACTGATTTTGATATTGATTGGTGTAATAATAGGTGTAAATATCGGAAAAAAAGACGAGAAGAAACCGGTATTTGTAAATAAAACGCAGACATTGTGGACGATGCAGCAAAGTGAACAGGGTCGCCTGATTTCGGATAACTTCTGGCGCTTTGCCAGAGCAAGTTATATTCTGATTGGAGAGATTCCGAATTGCGAATTTTATAAAATTGCCAGCGAGGTGCCACGCAATACCTATGATGTGGAAAGCTATCAGATGGATGAGGGTGCAAGCACAATCATGCGGTATAGCAGTGAGGCAGGAGGCAAGAAAGCTACTTTGGCGGTGGATGTATCTTCTTATCAGACAGCGATTGACTGGAATGTTTTAAAACAGGCCGGTGTCACGGTTGCAATCGTTCGTGCCGGGTATCGCGGATATGGGGAAGCAGGACGTCTGGTAGAGGATGATATGTTTCGAAATCATATCGAAGGTGCGAAGGCAGCAGGCCTGAAGGTTGGAATTTATTTTTTTAGTCAGGCTTTGAATTATGAGGAAGGTGTCGAAGAGGCAAATTTTGCAATCTCTTTGGTAAGTCAATACAATCCGGAGATGCCGATTATTATTGATTCCGAAGAAATATATGCGGATGACGCTCGCACGAAGGATTTGACAGTAGAGGGGCGAACGGATAGTATCGTTGGATTTTGTGAGACGGTAAAGGCAGCCGGGTATCAGCCAATGATTTATTCGAATCGTAATTGGTTTGCGCAGAGCCTGGATATGACGCGTTTGGGTACATATCCGCTTTGGTTAGCGCATTATAGCAATCAACCGGATTTTCCATATTGGTATGATGCATGGCAGTATACGGGAAATGGTGCGATTGAAGGGTTTGAACAGGAAATTGATATGAATGTCTGGTTTGAATAGAAAGAAAAATGAGGTGGGCGTATGGCATTAGACTACCTTGCCTTTGACTATGCAGCGTTGTTTTTGATGCTGGTAATAGTCATGTGGTATTTTTTGGAAAAGAGAATACCGTTGGAGAGTCATAAGATTTTTCTGATCATGTTGACGACCACGTTTGTTGCTACGGGTATGGAGATTTTTTCGACCAGACTCAGCTTTACGCAAGATCTTGCAACGAGTCCGGTTTTTTGGGTTTCAGCAACTATATGTACGTTGGCAGTATCGTATGTGCCGATTATCTTTTCTTATTACATTTTTCTTGTGGCGCATATTGAAGTGCGAAAGCATAAGCTGCAGAAAAATGTATTCGCAGTCTGTGCGATTGTGAATACGGTTTTGATAGGAACGAATCCGTTTCATCGGGCAATCTTTGACATGGTAAACAATCGTCGCGTGACAGGCTTGCTTGGTATTATTCCGGTCATGATTGCAGTCTTGATGTTTGTAATGTGTGTGGCAGGGCTGATTTGCAACACGAAACAGGTAGAGATATCCAAATTATCTGTTTTAATATTTAATGTTTTGAGTATCATGGCTGCATTTTTGGTACAATACCACACAAGATATATGGTACTCAATTTTATATTGGCGACGGTTTGTCTCACATTATATTATAATCTTCATAATCCCGCATCTGTGACCGATGCCGTGACCCATCAGTTCAATCGTCAATTTTTTGGAAACTATGTGACTTATCGGTTTGATACCAATAAAAACTTTGGTATTATACTGATTGCAATGGACGATTTCAAATTTATCAACAAGACATATGGTGTGAAAAATGGCGATAATCTGTTGCGGCAAATTGGCACTTTCTTGGAGGAATTGAAGGTGCAGAAAAATGTCTTTCGATATGGTGCAGATCAATTTGCAGTTGTGATAGACAAGAATATTGGAGAGATTGCAGATTATGCAGGATTGATTCACGAGCGGTTTTTGCATCCATGGTACAGTGATAATCAGGTGAGTGTGATGATGTCCGCATCCATTTGTTATATGGAATGTCCAAGGGATGCAAAGGATTACGGAAGTTTGGTTGAAACCATGGATTATGCCATGTCCGTGACGAAGAAGGAGCGTAAGGGTTCGATTGTATCCATGGCAGAGGTGGATTTGAGCAAAATCCAAAGAGACAAGGCGATTGAAAAAGCCGTTAAGCAGGCATTGGATAGAGACGAGCTCATGGTTTATTATCAGCCGATCTATTCGGTGGAGAAAAAGTGCTACAATTCTGCAGAAGCATTGGTTCGTTTGCACGATGAAACACTTGGGTGGATTTCTCCGGAGGAATTCATTCCGATTTCAGAAAAAA
>JBJENA010000051.1:0-13541 GCA_051879955.1 Wujia sp. | reverse complement strand
AACCAAGCAGGGTTCCAGGTGGATAACATCCCGGCGCATAATCCTCGCCCTTCAAACGCTCATCCATATTCCCTTTTATCCAATGATACAAAGGAAGCTCTTCTTCCTTGAGTTTTTCCGGCTCAAAGTAATATGCAATCACATGAACAAGCGCCGTAGAACCTATCATGTTCACATCCTGCAGATTCTCACCCTCTGCATCCTTTCTCGCCTGTGAATGTGACCAGTCACAATACTGTGTAATATCTCCAAAAATCTGCTCATAATTAAGCCCTGTTGCTCCATCTAAAAGCTGCAGTCTTGGGATTTCCAAACGCTCCACAGGATAACTTCCAAAGAAGGTCGCTCCACCAATCAATCTCGCCTTTTCTTCCAGAGAAAGCTGTGCAATCACTCCCGGAATATCATCAAAATGCCATCTTTCTTTTGTCTCCATAATCAAGTTTTCCTCCTATGCCAGCAATGAAAAATAAGCGATAACCGCAACACCCAATACGATTCGATAAATTCCAAACACCTTGAAATCATGTTTCTTGATATAGCCCATCAGGAACTTGATTGCAAGAATGGATACGAAAAATGCTACCGCCATACCGACAATCAATACAATCAGCTCAGCACTCGTAAATGCAAAGCCAAACTTCAAAAGTTTTAGCAAACTCGCACCAAACATAACCGGAATTGCAAGGAAAAATGTAAATTCTGCTGCCACTTCTCTCGATGCACCTAAGAGAATACCACCAATGATGGTTGCACCGGAACGAGAGGTCCCCGGTACAAGTGAAAGTACCTGGAATACTCCGATTAACAATGCATCTTTAAAAGTCAAGGCGTCCAGCTGCGTAATCTTCGGTGTACGTTTCTTGTTGTAGTTTTCAATCAGGATAAAGAAGATACCATATAAAATCAGCATCAAAGAAACAACCAGCCAGTTATGCAGATGCTCATCCATCCAGTCATCGAGCGGGAGTCCCACAATCATCGCCGGCAAAACAGCTACGATAATCTTGAACCAGAGGATAAATTTATCCTTGCAAATTATCGTATTGTCCGGTGAACTCTTTTTGGATTGAAATGGCCACAGCTTCTTAAAATACAAGACAACTACCGCCAATATCGCACCCAATTGGATGACGACATTAAACATCTCCATAAATGCGTCACTCTGCTTGAGTTTGATAAACTCATCAACCAAAATCAGATGTCCCGTACTACTAATCGGAAGCCATTCCGTAATACCCTCTACAATACCCAAAATCACTACTTTAAAAAGTTCCATTACGCTTAGCATAAAGCGCCTCCTTTATTTTCAAGTCTTATTATTTGCGTTTCAAAGCTTCTTCAATCGCTGCTATCACAGTCTTTAACGCCTTGATACGCGCATATTTCTTATCGTTACTCTCCAGGACATGCCATGGGGCATATACTGTGTTCGTTTTTGCCAGCATCTCATTGACTGCGGTTTCATACTGATCCCACTTTTCACGGTTTCTCCAATCTTCATCGGTAATCTTCCATTGCTTTTCCGGAGTATTCTGCCTCTGCGTAAATCGTTCCAACTGCGTATCCTTATCAATCTGTACCCAGAACTTGACGATGACTGCACCCCAGTCAGCAAGCTCTTTTTCGAACTCATTGATTTCATTGTACGCTCTTTGCCAGTCATTCTCCGAGCAAAAGCCTTCCAATCGCTCGACCATCACACGTCCGTACCATGTACGGTCAAAAATCGCGATGTGACCGGATTTCGGCAGCCGCGTCCAAAATCTCCACAGGAAATGCCTGCTTTTTTCATGTGGTAGCGGACTGGCAATCGGATGGACCTCATAGCCTCTTGGATCCAGTGCAGATGCAATCCGCTTGATATTGCCACCCTTTCCTGCGGCATCCCAGCCTTCGTAAGCAATAATCACCGGAATCTTTCTTCGATACACCTCATTGTGAAGTGCCTGCAACCGCTCTTGCAGCTTATCAAGCTCCTTCTTATAAGCGTCCTCCGTCAGACTCGGAGATAAATCAATCTCTGCAAGCTTTGGAATCGGTTTTAATTCGAAGACATTTTGCAGAATCGGCACCGCTTTATCCTTGTTTTGCAACGCCGTTTCGATTCCCTGAATCAAAGCCTCCAGGACCTGAAGCTGTGCCCACTTACTCTGTTTGGCATCAATCATATACCATGGTGCATAGGACTGTTGTGTATCGTTGAGATACGCCTCATAGCATGCTTCATATCGCTCATATTTTTTGTTCTGCCACAAATCCTCCTCGGAAACTCGCCAAGCTGTATTCTTGTCAGCAAGTAAGTTGTCAAAGCGTTTTTTCTGTTCCTTTTCTTCGATATGGAAGAAAAATTTCATAACCAGATATCCATTGTCACACAAGGTGCGCTCAAAGCGCTTCACGCTGTCAATCTTGTCTCGATACTGCCGGTCGTCGAGCTGTCCGTGTACGCGGTCACACACAACCTCATCCATCCAGCCACCATCCATAAACACAAAATCTCCGGCCTGTGGAATCCGCTTGAAATAACGATACAGAAACGGCAATCTGCGTTCTTCCATGGTTGGTGTATCGATGGTCTCCACCTTGAAAAATCTTGGATCCATATTCTTAATAATTTTTCCAAGGACACTGCCCTTTCCGGCAGCCCCCCAGCCTTCCATCAAAACCAGAACCGGTATCTTTCCTTCCTTGACCCGAATCTGTAGCTCTGACAATCTGGCTCTTGCGTCTTCCAGACGTTGTTTCATCTCTGCATCCTCGGGTTTCGTTAATACACTGACTGTTTTCAACATATCCATCGCCCCTTCCTTCGTACGCAGCGCTTTCCTATCAGCTGCAATCACAAATCCTTAAAATGAAATGTTTTGTTGCCTTTTGCATAATCTTCCACAATCTGACCATTGCCAAATAATTTGTATTTGTAGCTAAGCAAGCCCTCTAATCCAACCGGACCTCTGGCATGCAGCTTACTTGTACTGATTCCTACCTCAGCACCGAATCCATAGCGATATCCATCCGCAAAACGTGTCGAACAGTTTTGATATACGCCTGCAGAATCCACCAGTCTCATAAAATGATTGGCTGTTTGCGCATCCTCTGTCACGATACAGTCTGTATGATGACTTCCATGCAGATTGATATGGTCAATCGCCTCGTCCACAGACTTCACAACCTTTGCAGACAGGATGAAATCAAGATATTCGGTATCATCATCCTCCGGTGTTGCCGGCACACAGTCAGTAAGTGCAGCAATCTCTTTGCTTCCGCGAAGCTCAATCTGATGCTCCTTACATACCTGTGCGAGCTTTGGTACCAAAGTAGCTGCAATCTCCTCATGCACAAGCAGGGTTTCTACGGAATTACACGCAGAAACATACTGTGTCTTTGCATCCAGAATAATCGGGATTGCTTTTTCCATATCGGCTGCCGCATCGACGTAGATATGACAGATACCATCTGCATGACCCATAACCGGAATCGTTGTATGCTCCATAATATATCGTACAAACGCATTGGATCCTCTTGGAATCAAAAGGTCTACAGATTGCGAACAATGAAGCAGTTCATCTATCTGTGACCTGGCCTCAAGCTGTAACATGCAATGCTTTGGCAAACCATTTTTTAATACCGTTTCATAGATGATGGTAAACAATATCTTATTGCTGCGCAGCGCTTCGCTTCCACCTTTTAAAATCACACAATTTCCACTCTTGATACAAAGTGCAGATATCTGTACCAACGCATCCGGTCTTGCTTCAAAGATGACTCCGATCACTCCTATCGGGCAGGTTTCACGATAAAGTGTCAACCCTTCATCCAACTCTCTTGCCAAACGCGTCTGGAACAATGGATCCGGCATATCCACTAAATCGCGGATACCATTTACTACATCCCGAAGCTTTCCCTCGTCGAATTTCAATCGCTTCAACACCGGTGTTGCAATACCATCCTTCTCGGCCTGCTCCATATCCTCTTTATTTGCATGAAATATCTCTTCTTGTCTATCCAATAATGCCTGTGCTACCGCAAGTAATGCCTGATTGCGGACTTCCTCACTGGTAGCTGCAAGCTTTGGAGAAGCCAATTTTACCTGTTTTGCTTCTTCTTGAATCGTCATTTTTATTCCTCCTTATGCCGTTTTTCCCTTTCTTAATTCGATGGGTGCGGCATATACTGATACAACTGCATTGCAGTTGCACCGATTGGCATACTCTGCATAATCACAGTTCCCGGACCATGTACGACAGTGTTGAACAAGCCTTCTCCACCAAAGAAGATATTTGCAGCACCCTTGATTCTACGAATCTCCATGCTACATGATTCTGACATGGCAGCCACATAACCGGTATCTACAATCTTGCAATCGCCTGTTGCTATCTGATATTCATGTGCCGAACCATCAATCTCGAGGAACACTAATCCCCTTCCTGTAAATCTACGCATCAAAAAGCCTTCTCCGCCGAAGAATCCACTTCCCAGTCTCTGCTGCAGATATACCTCACTCTGAATATCTCCAAACGAAGCGAGAAATGCACCCTTTTGAACAATCAGTCCGTTGCCCGGTGTAATCTCTACTGCACGGATAGAACCGGGGAATTTTGCAGAAAATGCAATCTCTCCATCCCTTTTTGCATAGTATGTATTGAGAAATGCATGCTCTCTTGTCACCATGCGTCCCAACATCTTTCCAAGTCCTCCTGCAGATGTCTGCATCTCGATTTCATCGTCCATCCAGGACATCGCACCTGATTCGCAGGTTACTATCTCTCCCTGAGTTAAATGTATCTTCACTACCGGTAAATTTCCACCCTCAATTGAATATTCCATATTTTGTATCCTCCTTATCTTCTCTGTGATTATATTTGTGTTTCACTATCACATATCTTTATGAGATAAATATAATCACTACTTAAATAAATAATCTACTATTTCCTCTGCGCTCTTCTTCTGGAGTCCATCCGGATCCATGGTTTTAGATACCTTCCAGCGCAGTTTGTTTGCGCGCAGGTATGAGTAATTCACCGCGCATCCCGGATATTTTGCATACCACTCCGGATAATAGGTCTGCATGACCTTCTGTGCCAATGCAACTGCCTGACTATCCTTGCCATTTGCAAGTCTGGTTCCACAGATTCGTACCCCCGGCGGACTTGCGTGTACAAGCAAT
Organism: Wujia sp.; assembly: GCA_051879955.1. Taxonomy (GTDB): domain Bacteria; phylum Bacillota; class Clostridia; order Lachnospirales; family Lachnospiraceae; genus Coprococcus_C. Next base: position 8,371 of record JBJENA010000051.1, on the reverse strand, counting down.
ACACTACCATCCTTGCAGCTTCCAAGGCAAACCCAGACATGTTCATCCATACTGCAGATGTCACCCGGTTTCCATCCACCGGAATTATATGGCAGATGTTTGCCCCATCCATAGCTGGCAAAGACACGCGCCTGCGATGCAGCTCCCATGACATATCCTTTTCCTCCATCCCGGTCATTCATGACGTTGTAGACAAGCCAACCCACATATCCGGAACAATCCAGTCCATCATGAATCTGATACCTGGTATTTCGGTAATTGTATGAAGCATTTTGCATGGCTGCATATTCGGCCCATCGTGGTGAAAGACCCATCGTAACAGCCTCGACGCCGGCACCATCATCCGCTTCATTCCAGGCGCCACCATAAATATACATCGTAGAGCCGACCGGCTGTATGGAAGTTTTTAACAACTTCGACATAGAAAACTGCTTATATGCACTTTCGTTTCCATCCATAGGAGGAGTTCCATCTTTCTCAACAAGACGAATCTGAATTCCCCGAAGTTTCTGTCCCTGTCCTGTAGTGCCTGCCTTTTCTCCATTTTTTGCCCATCCAAGCCAGCCATAAGACTTTGCATACACACGATAGTAAATGTCATAGTGCTTTGCAACTTCTCCCGTCAGCTTGATTTCTATGGCTTCCAAGCGTCTGTTTTTGCCCTTGGAACCGGACATTGCACCATCTTTTTCCCATTTTTTCCAGCCATTGACCTGTACATAGCTTCGATACCGAACACTTCCACTATAGCCGGTTCCGGAAAGCTTAATCCAGATGGCTTCGATTTGTTTGTCTTTCGTCGCGTAGCCTGCTGTCTGCCCATTTTTCTTTTTCGCCTGCACCTTGGAGTTATCCATTGCAACATAGTACAGAACTGTCGGCGTAGCAGCCTTTGCAACCGGAACCCAGGAACTCTGGGTAATCAGTAATACCAAACAAAACAAATACACAAGTAGACATTTCTTTGTCTTCATATAAATCTCCTTATTTATTTTCCACTAAATAAGCAATCCCCAACGCACCCGGACCGGAATGTGCTCCCACACTCGGACCAATCGGTGCAATCAAAAAATCTGTAAATCCATATGCTTCCTCAATCATCTGAGCCAGTTTTTTTGCATCCTCCTCACAATCTCCATGGATGATACCGATTTCCACCTGTTTGTCTTTGTAGTTGCCCATCAATGTTTCCATATTTGCAACCATTGCAGACAAAGACTTCTTACGTCCACGAACCTTGGATACGGCAGCTAAACCTCCCTCTTCTGTCACTCCGAGAATCGGCTTTAACTGTACCATGCTTCCGATGATGGCAGATGTTTTGGAAAGTCTTCCTCCTCGATAGAGATATTCCAAATCCTCTACAGTAAATTGTACGCCCATATGTGGAACAAGATTCCGAATAGTATCTGCAACTTCCTCCATGGACTTGCCTTCTTCCTTGAGCATAACTGCTTTTTTCAGCAACAAGCCTTCGCCCAAGGTCGCATTTAATGTATCCACAACCACAATCTTTACATCCGGATATTCTTCCATAACCTCATTGGCACCATTGATGATATTCTGGTATCCACAGCTTAGTGCTGATGAAAAGCTGATGTGTAGAATATCCTTACCCTGCTTTGCAAGCTCTGTAAATTTTTCGAGAATTACAGCCGGATTACTTGCCATCGTTCCAACCTTCTTGCCTGCTCTCATCTCATCGTAAAATTCCTTGATTGTCAGTTCCTCATCCTCACCATAAACCTTCTCCTCTACGGTGTAATAATGTGGAATGACAAGCACGTTATGTGCCTCCAAAAAATCCTTTGGTAAATCTGAATTTGTTTCTGTTGAAATAATAAACTCTCTCATATGTCCTCCATCCCTCATATTGTATCTTGTCTTCCTTTGTATTATAAATTCCAGATTTCTATTTTAAGTGTCGACGATATTGTTTATCCATATATCACTTCGTACCATAAAATAGCCGGCTACCACCTTGATAAGCTCCGAATAGGTCACAACAAACAACAACAGATGTATCTCCATATTCGTGAACCTTGTCAAGACAAAGGCCAGTGGAATCATAACAAACCATGTAAACACGAAGTCAAATAAAAACGTAATTCCTGTCTTTCCACCACTTCGCAAGGTGAAATAGCAGGCATTGGTATAAGACCAAATCGGCATAGCCAAAGCCTGAATTACGATATAATACGTTGCAAGCTTCTGTATTGGAAGCTCGGTATTGTATATGGTTGGAAACCAACCTGCAAGCGGCAACATCAAAATCCCCATAATCGCCGTCGACGCAACACTGAAGAAAATCAGCTTATCCGCAACTTCTCTGGCTTCCTCAAGTTCCCCGGCACCAAGCTTGGCACCGACGATAATTCCAATACTTCCTCCCAGCTGAATAAATACCACATTAAACAAATTGGTAAGTGTACTTGCAATATTTCTGGCAGCCACAACATCCAATCCACAGACCGAATAACACTGTGCAACCACTGACATGCCCAGCGACCACAAAAACTCATTGATTAAAAGTGGTGTGCCCTTGATTAAGATATTCCTTGCAAGCCTTCCCGGAATCTTAAATCCACGGAATAATCCGATAATATACTGGTTCTTCTGTGGATGTGTGTGTGCCCAGATAATAACAGTTGCAGCCTCCGCAAACTTTGCAACAACGGTTGCAATCGCCGCTCCCTGCACGCCAAGCTCCGGCAATCCAAAATGACCAAAAATGAGACCATAATCTAAAAACAAATTGACACCGATTGCTGCCAAAGAACCATACATAGGAATCTTTGTCTCACCACATTCACGTATGACACTGGCATAAGCCTGACCAATCGCAAATGGAATCAGCCCAATAATCATAATATCCAGATACTGCTTTCCATAATGCAATGTCGCTTCTACCTTCTCCGGTGCATCATCCTTGCTCAAAAACAGATCAATCAGTGTCTCTCCACAAAAATGGAACACTGTACTACCGATGAGTATCAGTACAACTGCCATGAGCAATCGAAAACGGAAGGTATATTTCTGACCTTCATGATCTCCTTTTCCGAAAAACTGTGTACCAAAAATACTCGCACCGGAAACTGCACCAAACATCGTTATATTGAACACAAAGATAAACTGGTTGACGATGGATACGCCACTCATCTGCAGAGTTCCCACCTGACCTACCATGATGTTATCCAGCATACTGACAAAGTTTGTAATCAGATTTTGTACTATCATCGGAACTGCAATTGCTAGCACATATTTATAGAATTCTTTCGTTCCGATATATTTTTTCTTAAAGCCCTTCATAACCTCTTTTTTTCTGCCACCCTGACAGATTATCTCCTTCAAACTATAGTTAGAGATATTGTATCACTTTTTTTGACACTTGCATACCTTTTATAGCACAAAAAGGACTCTGCATTTCTGCAGAGCCCACTGACATCGAATCGAAGGGAAGAACCCTATAATCCATACTTTTTTATTAATTTCCGAATGTGACTTTCCTCTTCCTCTAACATATCTGCGATGTCTGTAACATCCATTCCTTTGTTACGCTTGGCAATAATTTGATCAACAAGCTTACGTTCAATACCTTGTTCAATACCTTGTTCAATACCTTGTTCAATGCCTGCCTTTTCAGCTCTTTCGTATAACGCTTCACCTAAATTACACATTTGATTGACCTCCTGTCCTATACCGGGTATATCCATAATCATACCGTGTTTTTGCGATAACAAATCCTTAACATCCGTTTTCTTTTTCTTAGAAAGCAAAATCTCCAACATCTGGATAAGTTTATTCTTCGATTCTATAACATCATCATTTTCCCGAATCCGGATAATATATGCTTCCATTTTGTCGAATTCATAATACGCGATATCTTTGCCGTACAGTATATCCGATTTAAATATGTATTTTGCAATTCCATCGCAATCGTCACCCGCATCCATACAAATCCATATGCTTACCACTTTTTTGATATCATCATAGTTATCATTGACAAATTCTGTGTTTTTTTGTGCTGATATCATTCTTGCTAGGTAGTATTGAATACGATTCTCAATATGATACTTGAGTTTGCCTGCATCCGTTGTTTTTTGTGCTTCTAAATTCAACAAAATCCGTATCTGTTCTTCTCCGTATTGAACAGAAAATCGCACATCGTAGCGAACCTCTCCCTCATTGGGAACCAAGTCTACTGTTTGTTCCCCTACTACCTTATTCAGATTGGAATATCCGGGGTCCACACAAATACGTCGAACAGCAATGTCACCAATCGTTGGAATTACATCCTTGATGTCCCATCCGGAAAATTCATCCAATATGTTAACAAGAATATATGCAAGAATCTGTGGGTCTGCCAGCATATTGCATACATTTTCATTGAAACGTCGTATCATGTCATCCGTCGTTTCAATAGAAACCGCCAAATTCGTTTTACTCATTTACATACCTCCTTTTTGTAACAGAAGATAAAATGAGTGATTATCCCCTGCTTTCATAAATGTGTTGAAATAAAAGCAGAGAAATAAAATAATTCGTAGATTAAAAGATGACGACTCAGCCCATATCAAACGATACGTTCGTCTGCAAATGAAAATCTGCTTTGAACTTACTTTACCATATTGGATATGAGGTCGCAAGTTAAATTTATCGGTTGCTCACTTCAATAAATGCTTCCAGCGTCTCGTAAGCTTTTCCGGAATCAATCAGTTCGGCTGCCAAATGAATACCATCCTGCAGAGTTTCTGCCTTTCCTCCGATATAAAGCGAAGCACCTGCATTGAGCAAGACTGCATCCCTCTTAGGTCCCTTTGCACCCTTCAGGATATCCCGCGTAATCTGTGCATTTTCCTCCGGAGAACCACCTTTTAATTCTTCCTTGCTACAGGTTGTAAATCCATAATCCTCCGGTCTGATTACAAAATTACGAATCCATCCGTCTCGGAATTCACAGACTGTAGTTGGAGAACTCATTGAGATTTCATCGAGCTTATCCTGTCCATATACGACCATGCCCCGTTTCACACCTAAGTCAATCAAAACCTGTGCAAGTGGCTGTACCAGATATTCATCATAGACGCCCAGAAGCTGCATCTGTGGGCATGCCGGGTTTGTAAGTGGTCCTAAAATGTTGAATACAGTACGAAATCCCAACTCTTTACGAATCGCTCCCACATATTTCATGGATGTATGATATTTCTGTGCGAAGAAAAAGCACATACCCACTTCTTTCAAAAGCTCCACACATTTTTCCGGACTTTGCTCGATATTGACTCCCAATGCTTCTAAGCAATCTGCAGTTCCGCACTTTGAAGAAGCGGCTCTGTTTCCATGCTTTGCCACCTTCATACCGCCTGCTGCTGCTACGAGTGCTGCAGTGGTAGAGATGTTGAAGCTGTTCGCATTGTCTCCACCGGTTCCTACAATTTCGAAAACCGGAAAATCTGCCTCTACTTTGGTAGCATGCTCACGCATTGCGGCAGCACAACCTGCAATTTCATCCTTTGTTTCTGCCTTTGCACTCTTGGTCGCAAGGGATGCCAAAAAAGCAGCATTTTGTGTCGGTGTTGTCTGTCCACTCATGATTTCGTTCATGACTGCATATGCCTCGTCGTAGGACAAATCACCTTTGTTTGAAATCTTTTCAATCGCGTCTCTAATCATTTTTGTTTCCTCCTCTTTGATTCAATATGTGATACAACATTTTTCTGTCAGAAAACAAAAAGTCCCTGACAGAATCTACTTTCTGTCAAGGACGAATTTACTATCCGCGGTGCCACCTTGAATTCATGGATGCTCCATGCCCTTTGCCGGATACCATCATATCCGCAACAACTAACGTATGTCTTCACGTCGCATCATACTCGACATTGCTGTCTTTCCGTGCGCCCTCGGTGGACCATTTGACGATGTGTTTCTCTCCCGAATCTCAGCACCTCGGGCTCTCTGTACAGGCATCCTTCGCCGTTACTTCCACTTCAACGGTTTTAATATGCTCTGTATTATACTCGTAGCCTGCACATATGTCAAACATTTTCTACTTGTGAAACAGGTCTTTAAATTTATCGAACGCATTTTTTTGTTTCGGTTCTTCAGTCTGTGTCGTTGTCTTTATTTCCTTTTCTATCGCCGGTACTTTCAGAACAAATAATACAGACGTTACATTGTGATTGCGCTGTGAGACAAAGGATACCACATCCACTTTTTTTCCTGTCAAGGTATCCATTGTATCCTGGATTTTTTCATCCGCATCAATCTCATTTGCCTGCTGCTCAAATTCACTTGTTCCATTCTCAAGTTCCCGGGTGCCATCCTTGAGCGTCGATGAACCCTGATACAATTCCAAAGCGCCATCTACCAGAGAATCCGTGCCTTCATACAGATTTTTTGCTCCTTTGGACAATGTCATCGCACCATCATATATCTCTTTGTATCCCTCATTTATTTTTGAAACAGCCGATGTATAGTCTTTGACACCCGCATCAAATGTTTTATCCTGCTTGACCAGCTTGTCGATTCCGGATTTCAGGGTTGCAAGATTTGAAGCCATGGATTCTAACGATGTAACAAGATTCTGTATATTTGTATCCAAAGTTTCATAATTCGCTTTCAGACTGTTTGCCCCCATCATCAATGCTCCCGTTTGCGCATCAAGCTGCGAATCAATCCCTGTAATCACGGTGTTGCTTGCCGTTATATATGCTGCATTTGCCTGAAGGAGTGCTGCAAGCTCCGGATTCGTCTGAAGCAATGTAGCAGCCATCTGCTGGTTCATTGCTGCCAGATCATTGACACTATTCATTCCTGCACTTTGCAACGAAGCATTTATGGTGGAATTATAGGTTCCTATACTGCTGTCCATTGTATTTAATCCGGTCACCAGATCACTGATTCCCGTTTTTACTTGTGTGGATGCTTTGCCAAGCTTCTTCATATCCGCGGTGTTGATTTTTATATCCGCAAGGGAGGTCTGAATGGAGGTTAATGCTGATAAAATCTGATTGGATCCCGTTGTCAGACTTTGAGATTTGCCATCCACAGTTTCAAGCGCAGATTTGATTTTTTCCATACCTGTGTTCATCTTTTTGATACCCTGGTCCAAATCTTTTGCGCCCTGATTGAGGGTTCTACTTCCATCGTAAATGCTCTTTGCGCCCTTCGAAAGATTATCCGCCCCATGATTCAATTCACCTGCTCCATCGTTCAACTGTTTTGCAGCATCCTGAATTTCTTCCAGCTTATCCGTGATTTCCTCCGTATCCACATCCATATTCAAATTCAGCTTCAAACCATTGATGCTGATCTCTCCCATTTCGAAATCAGATACATCTGCAGTGATTTCAAGTTTCTTTCCTTTGTTTGGAAGTACAATATACGAAATCTGTTTGTCTGAACCTACATTCGCTATGGTTGCATCCTCTGCCTTGATATTTTCACAGAGATTGGAATCCAACGACATAGAAATCTGTAGTGCATAGCCTTCCCAGAAATTTTCAGGACATCTGTCATTCTTCGAGATATCCATTGTCATCTTGAATGCGCCACTCCTGCCTGCAAGGTCCGCGGCCTGATATTCTTTTCCATCCAGATAGTAATGAATATCGATGTCCCACGGAATATCTGTCGTTTTCAGATTCCCCTGATAATACAGCTTCTGCGCACTTGTCTTAACCGTAATGGTCTCTCCATCCTGGATGACAGGATCCGTCGTCGTCATATTTCTGACACTTTCATAGTCACCATAATCCAGGATTTCTTTCGCACCTGTAAAGATGTTTACCACATAAACTCCGGTTACGGTTCCATCCGAATCCAGGATTGCATATACCACTTCTTCCTTGCCGGAAGATACATTTTTCTGTGAATCATCCGCTGCACACGCAGATATTCCGGACAGATTCAGCACCAGAATCACCGTCATCCAGACTGCGATTACCTTAACAGCATTTTTACTAATCATCTTCATACGACATCACCCTCCATGCTATGTTGTTTGCGCGGTTTATTTTTTGTCATGCATCTGTCACACAGGCCCAGCAACCCCGGCAGCACAAATAAAACAGATAGCAAAGAAAAAAATGTTCCTTTTCCGAGCAAAAATCCTAACTGACTCAGCAGACCATGCGTTGATACCTTACCAAGCAAAAATCCGACTATCATAAGCGCGGTTCCCGACGTCAATATGGAAATCGTCACATCGGACACCGTCTTTTGAATGCTTTCTTTTCTGTCAAGGGTTTCCCGGTTTTCCTTATAGCGCTCTGTAAACAAAATCGCATAGTCTACGGTTGCACCCAATTGAACCGAACTTATGATGAGATATGCTATATAAAAAATTGCAGTATCCGTATAGTAAGGGACGGAC
>JBJENA010000050.1:0-14054 GCA_051879955.1 Wujia sp. | reverse complement strand
TGTAGATTGGTCTACGCAAATCAAGCATCTTAATGATTCCTGCCGGACGAAGATCAAAGTTTTCTCTGACAATTTCCACGAGTTTCTCATCTGCAACCTTACCGGTTCCAAAGGTGTCAATCATAATAGAGGTTGGCTTTGCTACACCGATTGCATAGGAAAGCTGAATCTCACACTTATCAGCAAGTCCTGCTGCTACAATATTCTTTGCTACATATCTTGCTGCATATGCCGCTGAACGGTCTACCTTTGTACAGTCCTTACCGGAGAATGCTCCGCCGCCGTGACGTGCATATCCACCATAGGTGTCTACGATAATCTTACGACCGGTCAAACCGGAGTCTCCATTTGGTCCACCGATGACAAAACGACCGGTTGGATTGATAAAGAACTTCGTATTTTCATCAATCAATTCCTGAGGAAGCACTGCATCGAAGACATATTTGCGGATATCCTCATGAATCTGCTCCTGTGTCACTTCTTCTCCATGCTGAGTGGAAAGAACAACCGCCTCAAGACGATGTGGTTTTCCCTGCTCATCATACTCTACAGATACCTGTGTCTTTCCATCCGGACGAAGATATGGCAATGTACCATTCTTACGAACCTCTGTCAATTTCAAAGCAAGCTTATGCGCAAGGGAAATTGGATAAGGCATAAGCTCCGGTGTCTCATTTGTTGCATATCCAAACATCATACCCTGATCTCCGGCACCAATTGCTTCGATTTCTTCATCATTCATTGTGTTTTCTTTTGCTTCAAGCGCCTTGTTCACGCCCATGGCAATATCGCCTGACTGTTCATCAATCGCAGTGATAACTCCACAAGTGTCACAGTCAAATCCATACTTTGCTCTGTCATATCCGATTTCACGAATCGTATCCCTTACGATTTTCTGAATATCTACATATGCATTCGTAGAAATCTCTCCCATTACTAAAACCAATCCGGTTGTAATAGCAGTTTCACATGCCACGCGGCTCATAGGATCCTGCTCAAGCAAAGCATCCAAAACGGCATCACTAATCTGGTCACAGATTTTATCCGGATGTCCCTCTGTTACTGATTCTGATGTAAATAATAATTTTTCCATAGTTCCTCCTACGTTATTTTTTAATTTTATTTATGATATAGATACCTAACACACTAAACAGGATTCCAACCATTGCACCTGCGCTGTCAATCATTACATCCGTAGCCTGACAACTACGACCCGGAACATACAATTGATGCACCTCATCTGTTATCGCATACAGTGTTGCAATCAACCAGGGAATCCATACATATCTTCTAAGCTTTTTGTGTTTATCATACCACACACCAAGTAGCAAACAGGCAAGCAACGCATACTCTGTTGCATGTGCAATCTTACGCACGGGAAAGTCCACCTTTTGCGCATAGACAAGCTGCTCTTCCTGGCTCCACTGTTCAAAAGAAGGTTGCGTGATTTTTCCGACTGTCATTCCCACTGCATAGCTATCCTCTGTACTTTCCTGCGCATTTCTCGCTGAGAACAGAAAGATAACAACCATCCAGCACACAGCCAAAAACAGAAATATCAATTTTCGAGTTTTATTCATAGATATGATTACTTCCTATTCTTCCACAACCGGTGTCTCGATCGTGACCTCCATCTCCTCGGTTGTTACCTCTTCGACGTTTCCGGTCACTCCTGACTCATCTACTTGTGCCTCTGTAGTGGCAACAACGCCCTGTTTGCCTTCTTCCACAAATTCCGGCATAACCTCAATAATCTTGTTTTGATACATCAAGCGCAAATATTCTTTTGCCTGCTCCACAGTCGCTTCATCCGGAACCATAACATACAGTTCCTGACTACCACCGGAATACGTGGTATTCATAGAATCTGCACCGGTTACACTATATTTTAAAATCTCCCAGCCTCTCATATCAGCAAGCTGGAATTTGACAAGATCTGCAATCTCGTCATAGCTCATACTCGTTATCATACAACCAGATACTTCATCAAGCAATTGTTTATAATTGGAAATAATATTGGAAGCTGAAAGCTTGTCCACAATCGCCTGAATCACAGCCATCTGATTGCGGCCTCTCTGTCTGTCTCCGTCCAAAAATGGTTTTCTGGCTCTTGCAAACATCAAAGCCTGACGACCATTACAGGTATTGTCTCCTACAACATAGCTGCACTCCTCGATGGAAAATGCATAATCTGAATGTACTGTGATACCTCCAATCGCGTCGATAATCTGTTCGAATCCCGTAAAGTTTATCTTGATATAATCGTCAACCGTTACATTGTAAAGCATAGACAATGTATCCTTTGAACAATCCACACCATACATACCCGCATGCGTCAGCTTGTCCTTTTGTCCATTGGATATCGACAATGGTACATAATAATCTCTCGGTGTACTGATGAGCAGAATCTGTCTTGTATCGAGATTCACCGTCATCAATATATTTACATCACTTCGATCATTTGTCGAAGGCTTACCTTCCACATCTGCACCACTAATATACACGGTAAAGATATGTTCACCGCCATACAAATAATCCTCCGGTACTTCAAACTCCTCAAACGTGGATACGATTTCCTTCTTTCCAATTTCTTTTACCTTTGTTTCAAATTCTTCGTATCCCTGTGTATCTTTCAAAATTCCTTCATAGGCACCATTTAAGATAATTGCATCACAGTCCTTATCGCAAAGTGCATCCACCAAATCGTATGCGCTATCATATTCTGTGGTTGCAAGCTCCTGTCCAATTTCATTTATAACTTCCGCTATCATCTTATCTGTGTTCTCGCGGTCAAGTTCCCGCATAATACCAAAACGATAGTTTTTTGCCTGTGACAGATTGGTTGCCGGATCTTCCTTGAGAACATAAACCTTAATCGTATCCACCTGTGTATTGACACTGCTCATGGCTTTGAGCTTCTTCAATGTATAGGTCAGATAAGAACAGCCAACAGCCAATACAACAACTAATGCTAACGCAAAAACCTTTCCTATGATACCCGGAACGACCCAACGTTGCATAAAGATAATTCCCACAATCAACGCAAACAATAATATAGAAAATACGATTACATACTCTGTTGGAACGGCTTTTGTAATGATTGCCAAAACAATGATAACGATTGATAAAACCGCCAAAATGGCACCCATCACATATCCTATCACCCTCAATATCTTTTGTGTCTTTTCGCTCATGACCTTTCCTATCTCTTTCTTCCATGGTAAATTACATTATTACCTATCACTATACTCCACATTCCCAAAACGTGTCAATGTTCTTTTCAACAAAAAAGAACGATGTTTCTGCCTTCTTTCAAGGCAAAACATCGTTCCCATATTATCTTAGATATGTGCCTTAATGCGCTTTGCAAGCCCTTCAAGTTCATCCGGCTGTGTCTGTCCCGGTTTCCATGTCATGGTTACCTGATCGTCCTTATATCTTGGAACCAGGTGCATGTGGAAGTGATGTACCGTCTGTCCGGCAACCTCTCCATTGTTCTGAAGGATATTCATTCCTTCGCAACCCGTCTCTGCCTTGATGGCTTTGGCAACAACCGTTGCAAGCGAAAATACCTTTGCGCCGGTTTCCGCATCCATCTCATACACATTGTCAAAGTGTTCCTTTGTCAAAATCAGGGAATGTCCCTGATTTGCCGGAGAAAGATCCATAATCACCCGACATTCCGGCGTTTCATATACGGTTGCTGATGGAATCTCTCCTCTTGCAATCTTACAAAAAATACAATCATCCTTTATCATTTTTTCATCCTCCCGGAATCTTTATTCTAGGCCTGATAGCCCCGGTTCTTATAATCAACACCCTGAATACTTTCATTCAATGTGCCACGTCCATAAGTGAGTCCTGCATATACCTGATGTGTATTTTTCATCACCGGTCCTTCCGGATCCATTTCATGGATTTTCACGAACCCTACTCGCAGATTATCTATCATTCCCAAACATCTGTCAAGCTCATCCGGCTCCCCTTTTACCACAGATTTGACAAACTTTCCATATATAAATCGAAGAATATCAATCACACGACGGGAAAGCGCGTGTCCGGGTGCAAAGCACGAAATCAATTCATTCAAGGATTGCTTTGCAAGCTCCATCTGTCTTAAGTATTGCGCTGCGTCATCCTCATCATAAGCATGCAACGCATCCTCCACATAGACGTGAATCATATCACACAAAATCAAAATAAAACCACTGTGATTTTCCTGGCTGATTCTTCTTGTAAATTCCTGAATCTGTTCCTTCGTCATATCTACTCCTTATATCATATCTGTTTCGACTAATTTATTGCAACAGCTGCAAGAGAGATTCCGGTCTTTCGTTCGCCTTTTGCATCATGGAAATCGCCGCCTGTGCCAGCACATCCTGCTGTGTATACTCCGTCATTTCCTCTGCCATATTGGTATCCATAATGCGCGAATATGCTTCTGTTACACTCTCGCTTTGAATCTCCAGATTATCATACACATCCTCTAATCGATTTTGATAGGCACCAAGTTTTGATCTCGCACTGCTTACAACTGCAATTGCCTGATCCAGACTCTCGATTGCTTTATTTGCATAATCATGCGTATACATAATCAGCTCATCCACATGCAATGCCTTCGCACTCAGATTTGGAATCTCAATCGGAAGCTCTTCTCCTTCATTTGCTCCTGTCTGAATTACCAGAGTTCCTGCAGATAAAACTTCAATGGATGTCTTGATGACTCCCTCATTTGCGACTGCTTCCGGCAATACCTCCATCACCATGTTAAAGCCATTTCGGTCTGTTACGGTAATTTCATTTCCCTTCGTTGTAAGCACAGAAGTTGCTGAGAAGCCTTCATCCGTATTTACCAATGATGCAACACAATCTGTTCCTTTTTCCGTTGTATCATCTGTCACCCCGAACAATGCAGCCAAATCCGGATTGGAAACCCGAATATGAATCTGCTGGTCCGATCCATATTCCTTCGTCTGAAATACAACCGCAGAGCCGGATGAAAAAGCAGTATCTTTATCTCCTGCATAGACATCGATATTTATTTTTGCCAAACTGGCTTGCAGCTTTTCATAAACCTGTGTCATCGACATGCCTTCTGCAATCTCGATTTGAAAATCATTGACGGAAAGTATACCTGCCTGTTCCTTTGTAACAACCGCACCCGAATAAGAAAATCCCGTCGTATACTTTGCCTGCTTCGCATCTGCAGTTACATTGAGTTCATATACTCCAATGGTGACCGTTTCTGACAAAGAAGTTGTTTTTATGTTACTGTTACTAGACAGTGTACGTCTGGATAAATTTCCATTCAACAATGTCTGTCCGTTAAATGCGGTTGTCTCCGAAATCTGTGTTAATTCTTCCGCCAATGAATCGATTTCTTCCTGTATCGCATCACGGTCAAGTTCATCCTCTACGTCGTTTGCAGCCTGAACTGCCAACTCTCTCATACGACCCAGAATATTGTGCATCTCTTCCATACCGCCTTCTGCAGACTGTACGATAGATACACCATCATTTGCATTTAGCGCCGCACGATCAAGACCTCGAATCTGTGCAGAGAGCTTCTTAGAGATAGCAAGTCCCGCTGCATCATCCGATGGGCTGGTAATCTTGTATCCGGAGGAAAGTCTCGACATGGACTTTGCAATCCTGTCATTTACTTTCGAAAAATGATTCGTATTATTCATAGCCAGTGCATTATAATTAATTCTCATAGCATTTTCATCCTTCCTATGTCCATGTTAACTTTGTCATCTGTCTACTATATCGGAAAGTTGCGCCAAAGCCTTAACGCAAACAACTGCAGCTTTATAGATTTGACGGTCTGTCAAACCTTCCTGATTTCTTTTTTCATTTGAAACCATCTGATTTCTGGTACCAAACGAAACCGCACTTGCATCGTATCCTTCCTGTGCAAGCATGGCAACACAGCGGTCTTTTGCCAGGGAAACTGCAACGCCTCCCTCGCTTGTCTGTGCAAGGACATCTCCTGTAAGCTTCCCTACATAATCAATAGAAAGATTTGCTGACAATTCGCCAAACTGCCTGTTATGAACGGAAAGCTCCATCGTTCCCCGCTTTGCCTCGTCCTGTCGAATCGTCAAATTGACAATCTGTACACCATCCTCTGTACGAACCGGAAGCTGGTAACGATTTTGTTTTGCAAGACTATGTAAAATAGAAAACCCTGCCTGAATGGTCTTGATTCCAATACAATCCGCACTGTCAATCCGGCCAATGGCTGCGCTCTCATACATGCGCTGTGTCACTTCCTCCTGCAAATCTTCATATAGCTTTGACATCTCCTGCGCAGATTGCAAATGCTCCAAAATACTCTCTAACTCAAAGGATAGTGGTACCTGCTTTCCGGACATGGACTCAGACATATGCTGTGTTTCTTCATCGATGCTATCTTCCTTTGTGTGATCCACAATCCGCAGCTTCTCCATCCAATCCGTAACAAGTTGATAAAAGCTCTCATTTTGATCCAGTAAATGCATCACTGCTTCCACATTTACCGCACTATTTGCAATTCCATATGCCTCCATAAATTGTTCTGCCTGTGGAGTAAGCTTTGAAAATGCTGCCGATATCTGTGTGTCAATTCGTGCCCCGGATTCCTCCACTGTCTCTGTCATACCAAATGCATCATCAATCGCAACATCCAGCCCCACTGCCTTTTTACTCCGCATTGCATGTAACAGATTGCGAATCGTGAGTCTGCTGCCATTCGCATACAGGTATCCAACTTCCCGATCTTTTGATTTTGCAAGCTGATGCGCCATACGATACAATCCGATATAACTGCTTCTTTCTTCCTCCGTAATTTCACCCCGACGTTCCACATCCCGAAGGAAGGTTGCAAAATCCTCCGTCTCTCTTACACGCTCCTGTCCGACTCGATTTCGTAATGTTTCGTTTAACTCATCAATTGGAAGGTCCATGGGATTGATTCCATCCTTTATCAAATCCAAAACAGCTTCCGGATGAAATGCATCTATCATGTCATTGACGATACGGTCATATCCTACAATCGCATCCACGGACTCAGGTGTAATCTCCATGGAATTGTATCCAAGAATCTTGACTGCACGAACGGTTTCCACTGTTACATCTATATCCATCTCACCAAGCATTGCTTCCACATTGCGAAATGCCTGGTTCATACTGTCTCCCATATCCTTTCTCGGAGCGGTTTTAAGTGCCTCAAAGGTTTGCAGAAACTGGCTGCGATTTCTTCCGACACTTCCCATATTTTCCCGGGTGTTCCAAGGCTGTTCATAATTCCAAATCTCTGAATCTGTCTGGATAGACAGCGCAAAGTCCCGAACCGTAAACGAAGTTGTCGAAAGTAAATTCGCAAGGTTTGCAGCAGGAGCCTGTTCAATGCGCTCTACATCCTTTTGCATTTGCTGATACAATTGTACATTCTCAGGGGTCATTTCTACCTCATGTCTTGCAAATGCTTCCTGTATCAGCTGCTGTTCGGTTTCACGCAGACAGGCAACCACCTGTGACAATTCTCTTGTGTCAATATTGATATCCATACGAATCATCCGCGAAGCGACCTGCTGTGTCATCGCATAACGAATTTCTTCCATCTGTCGCATGGCTGTCACCGTTTCCAAATCGGCTTCTGCCTGCATATACGGATTTACGGGTTCTCCTTTATGAAATGCAAGAAGACTCGCAATACTGAGCGGGCGTTCCTGTTCCACTGCCATATGTACTTCCACATCCGAAATCGACATAACTGCATCATACAGATTCTGCGCTGCTTCCTTCATGTCCTTTTCTTCAAACATCGCTGTTCCATCTGTTCCAATCGCCTGACTGTATGTCATATACTGACGAAGCGAGTCTGTCGTTACCGGAAGATTGTTGTGAAGCAACAGCTTTGCGGCCTGCATGGAATCTTCATTGACATCCAATCCGGCCTGCACAATCACACGCGTAAATTGTGGCTCCATATCCTGATATGCAGATTGCAGATTTTCATCTTCTACCTTTTGTCCACTAAAATGAGCCATATAAAGATTTTCCTTCGTCGGCTCTTTTCCGGTTCGCATAAGATACAAAATCTCCTGATTGCTCACTGTCATGGCCGGAGGCTGCACACTTTCGATTTCCATTTCATTACCTGCTGTTTGAACCTGTCCTCCGGCCAGCGTCACATCCATGGTATCCTGTGAAGAAAATTGTGCCTGTGCAAGCAACCGGGCTACCTCCTCACGATGTGCTTTTCCGCGCAAAGTGTTCACCATATCCATAAGATCAGATAAAGATGCACTGCCCACATCAAAACCCATCATCCGAAGCTGCTCGATTTCCTCCTTTGTCAGGGTTCTTGCAATCTCTTTTTGCTCTTCTTTATCCTGCCGCTGTTGTTCTTCGATGCTTTTTCCCTGCTCCTTCGCTTTTTCCTGCAAATCTCTTCTATATTCCTCAAAGCCGTCGACTGCAGTTTTTGCCATCGCACTCTGTGATTTCTCCGGTCGATATTGCAGTGTCTGTATGCGACTTACATCTTCCGGTTCCGCAACCATCTGTTGCATTGCACTTGTATTTCCTTCTGTATATCCTATCATGTTTTCCTGTACTTTATTTATCTGTAGCATAGTATCCCCTTCCATCCATATCTGCATGTCAAATAAACGATTTATACTATGGTATTTATCGGATTATTGCAGTGTGAATATTATAGCCGGTTTTGAATTGTCCTATCGAGAAAACAGGCAAGTATTTGGTATAGGTATTTCGAAACCGATATACTAACCTTCGACATATGTCAGAGGATCGACTACCGTATCATCTATCCGGATTTCAAAATGAAGATGCGGACCTGTACTATGACCTGTATTTCCTGATTTTGCAATTACATCTCCCTGCTTGACACTTTGGCCAACCTGGACCAGACTTTCAGACAGATGTGCATAGCGAGTTATGACATGATTGTCGTGCTCGATGTCCACGCAGATTCCATATCCGCCATTGTATCCTGCCTGAATCACAGTTCCGTTTGCACTCGCATACACACTTGTCCCGGTCTCTACAGCCAAGTCCACGCCTTCGTGCATCCTTCCCCAACGTGGTCCAAAATCAGATGTAAGCACATAGGATTCTAATGGCATACAATATTTTGGACGCTCTTTCATTCCGACTCGAACCGTCCTCGCAATTGCGGGCACAACCACTTCTTGATTCATGGTTGTTTCCTTTGCTTCATACCCGTTTACATAAGAAATAAGCTGAGTGGTTTTACGTATTCCCGGGCTTCCCTCCTGCTCCACCTGCACCTCATCCTGATACATACTCGCATCATATACAATCTGGCATGGCGCATAATACTTGTCCATCAATGTCATCGTCTGCAGACTTGTATCCGTAATTCGCCCTCTGGGATGATCGATTTTTTCCGACGAATACGCCGGAACCATATTACAAATCATACATAAACAAATAATAGACACTGCCCAGACAGTGACTCTTTCTCTTTTGTAGGAAATGTGACTTTTGTTTTTCATTGTTGCATCTCCCTTCCTTGTTTTTTGTAATTCATTTGTAATAAAAAAATTGTAATGTTACATTTTTTTGAAGTAAATAAAAACCGAACTCTATTTTCTTGTAAAATTCTACAAAATGTGATAAACTGAATACATAATTTGGGGCAAACAGGAGACAAGAATGGCCAAGAATCTTATTGATATTGAAGATATCCCGCCACAGCTTGCGAACAAGGTAAAGCAGGATCTTCGATTTAAAACAGGCAATTTTATATGGAGAGTTCGTTTCAATATCCCTTTGGATCCAAAGACGGTAAACAAGGATACCATGTATGTCGTAAATTCTCAAAATCAGAAGCTCAAAAGCTACATCAAATACGATACACAAAACGAGATTATTGAAGTCGAGCCCCTCGAGGCATATGCGACAAACGAATACTATTATCTGACCATCACAACCAGTGTGAAATCCAAAGGCGGACAATCCCTGCCTGAACCGGTACAGGTAAAATTCAAATTATAAATCACACCCCCCAAAAGCAAAGTTTGGGGGGTATATTATTGCAAATGCAACCGATTGTGGGTATCTTAACAAGGGAGGAAAAGGGTATTACTCTGATTCTTGTAAAAAAACGGTTGCATCTATGCCTATTCTTATCATACGCACTACGATGGTATGATGTGCTTTGTTATTCGTAAAAATCACTGTATTTTGCGACCATTCTACTAGACATAGTTTTCCCTGTGTGCTATTATTTTATACAGGTATTTTTTTTACATGGAGGAGGGAAAAGCGATGGGTTATTCCGCAGAAATTATCGATTATAAAGGCAAAGAAGCGATTGCACTGACTGCTGGAAAGTATCAGGCAATCATTGCTCCTTTTTTGGGCAGTAATGTCCTTCGCATGCGCGATACAGAACACGGCATTGAGGTTTTTCGTTATGATGAATCCCTGAGTGTTGAGCAGTTACAGGCAAGTGCTGAGGTATATGGTCTTCCGACCTTGTATCTGCCAAACCGTCTGGCTGCCGGCAAGCTGAAAGTTTCCGACGCAACCTATCAGCTTCCAATTAACGAAGTAAGCTTCAACAACCATATCCATGGATTTTTACATAAACGAGAGCACCGTATTGTCAGTGCTACGGCGGATGGTAAAAACGCTGTTGCAAAGACAGAGTATGTTTATGACTCTTCTGATCCGTTTTTTGAATATCTGCCGGTTTCATTCCGCGCAGAATACACTTTCACATTGTCAGATGATGGATTGGATTATGCATTTACAATGACAAATACATCTGATCGTCAGCTTCCATACGGTGTATGTAACCACACAACTATCAATGGTCCATTTACAGAAAATGGAAATGGTCTGGATATGCGTTTATATGTTCCAATCGGAGAAAAATGGGAATTATCCAAGTATTGCATTCCAACCGGTTCTCTGCTTCCATACACAAATCATGACAGGCAGTACCTGACCGGTTCCCAGGTTCCGGTGCTCCATATTATTGACAATGATGTTTTCTTTGCAGAAGAAGGAACTCTGGATGGCAAGCCGTACTATGGTGCAGCGGTAACCGATGCCGCAACCGGACTTCGTATTTGCTACGAGGTCTGCAAGGATTTCAAATTCTGGATTCTCTGGAATGATCAGGGACAAAAGGGTTACTTCTGTCCAGAACCTTGCACCTGGATTATCGATGCTCCGAATCAGCCGATTCCTGCTGAGGAATCCGGATATCTGGAGCTTGCACCGGGCGAATCTAAGACATTGACACAAAAGGTTTATACCGCATAATTTTAAGAAGTTTTACTAAGTAACGAGACCACAGATTCTGTGGTCTCTTTTTTATGCTGGGACATTTGTAAATATTCTGTTTTTTTGTATAATTTGTTGATGAATACCACTATTTTTTGTTGTGCTTTGTTCACTTTTATTATATAATGTAGGCAGCGTTTTATAGAAAGGAAGGTATATTACATGAAATTTGGCTACTTTGATGACTCGAATAGAGAGTACGTCATCACTTCGCCTAGAACTCCATATCCATGGATCAACTATTTAGGCACACAGGGATTTTTCTCACTGATTTCAAACACAGCGGGAGGCTACTCTTTCTACAAAGATGCCCGTCTTAGAAGAATCACCCGTTACCGTTACAACAATGTTCCAATTGATATGGGTGGACGCTATTTCTATATCAATGATAACGGAACCATCTGGAATCCGGGTTGGTCTCCGGTAAAGACAGAGCTTGATTCTTACGAGTGCCGTCATGGTATGGGTTACACAATTATCAATGGTAAGAAGAATGATTTGCGCGCAGAGGTTACTTTCTTCGTTCCTCAGAATTATGACGGAGAAGTTCAGCAGTTAGTACTTACAAACGAAGGCTCTGAAGCAAAGAGTTTCTCATTGTTCTCTTTTGCTGAGTGGTGTTTGTGGGATGCACAGGATGACTGTACAAACTTCCAGAGAAACTTCTCTACCGGTCGTGTAGAAGTAAGCGGATCTACGATTTACCACAAGACAGAATACAGAGACAGACGTGATCACTTCGCATTCTATACAGTAAATGATGAAATCGACGGATATGACACAGACCGCGATGCATTCATCGGTTTGTACAACGGATTCCACAATCCACAGGCTGTTGAAGCAAATGCTGCAACAAATTCATTTGCAGATGGCTGGTCTCCGATTGCATCACACTTCAAGAAGATTACACTTGCTCCGGGCGAGTCAAAGACACTTATCTTCATCCTCGGTTATGTGGAAATGCCGGTTGAGGAGAAGTTCGAAGCTGACGGCAAGACCATCAATAAGGTAAAAGCGATTGCCATGATGGACAAGTACAATACACCGGAAAAGGTTGCTGCCGGTCTTGATGAGCTTCGCAAAACATGGGACTGTCTTCTTGGAGTTCTCAGTGTTGATACACCGGACGATAAGGTTAACCGTATGGTTAATATCTGGAACCAGTATCAGTGTATGGTTACATTTAACCTTTCACGTTCTGCTTCTTACTTCGAATCAGGTATCGGTCGTGGTATGGGATTCCGTGATTCAAACCAGGATATTCTTGGTTTTGTTCACCAGATTCCGGACCGTGCAAGAGAGAGAATTATCGATATCGCTTCCACACAGCTTCCGGACGGCGGATGCTACCATCAGTATCAGCCACTTACAAAGAAGGGTAATTCCGACATCGGTGGTGATTTCTCAGATGATCCATTATGGATGATTCTTTCTGTATCAGCTTATATCAAGGAGACAGGCGACTGGGCAATTCTTGATGAGATGGTACCATACGATAACGATATGTCTAAGGCAAAGCCAATGCTCGATCACTTGAACGCTTCGTTCTACAAGATTGTCAACAACCTTGGACCACACGGACTTCCACTTGCAATGAGAGCTGACTGGAATGACTGTATCAACCTTTCCTGCTTCTCTGATACACCAGGTGAGAGCTTCCAGACTTATACAAACCCTAAGTTTGCTGCAGAGGGTGGCTACTCTAAGATTGCAGAGTCAGTTATGGTTGCTACACTCTTCACATACACAGGTCCAAACTATGTATCTATCTTGAAGCACCTTGGCAAAGATGAGGAAGCTGCCAAGGCTCAGGCTGAGATTGATAAGATGAAAGAGAACATCATGGCTCATGCTTGGGATGGTGACTGGTTCCTTCGTGCTTACGATGCAAACGGCGAGAAAATGGGTTCTAAGGAATGCGAGGAAGGTCAGATCTTCATCGAGCCACAGGGATTCGCTATCATGTCTGAGATCGGTAAGGATCAGGGATGCGATATGAAGACACTTGCAGCTATCGATGAGAGACTGAACACAAAGCATGGTCTTGTTCTCAATAATCCGGCTTTCACAAAG
This sequence comes from Wujia sp., assembly GCA_051879955.1. GTDB lineage: Bacteria > Bacillota > Clostridia > Lachnospirales > Lachnospiraceae > Coprococcus_C. The sequence continues at coordinate 653 of JBJENA010000050.1, read as the reverse complement.
TATCATATCCAATATGGTGAGATTTCTACTTACCCGGGCGGATACAAAGAAAACGCCGGTATCTTCACACATAACAATGCATGGATTATCTGTGCTGCTGCTTACGCTGGTCAGGGTGATCAGGCATTCAAGTACTACTCAGAGATTGCTCCTGCATTTACAGAAGAGACTTCAGATATCCACAAGACAGAGCCATATGTATATGGTCAGATGATCGGTGGTAAGGATGCCGGTTCTGATATCGGACAGACTGGTAAGAACTTCGGTCAAGGTAAGAACTCATGGTTAACAGGTACTGCTGCTTGGAACATGGTAGCGATTTCTCAGTACATCCTCGGTGTACAGCCAGATTTTGATGGTTTGAAGATTGACCCATCTATTCCGGCTGCCTGGGATGGTTTGAAGGCAACCAGACAGTTCCGTGGCGACACATACGAGATTCAGGTTTCTAACCCAGACCACGTATGCAAGGGTGTTAAGAGCATGACTGTTGACGGAAAAGCCATCGACGGAAATATCATTCCAGTTGTTGGTGATGGACAGACTCACAAGGTTGAGGTAGTTCTCGGCTAATTCATACAAACAACAAACCGGGTATGTTACATACCCGGTTTTCTTATGCGTAAAATCTGATATACAAATATAACGTTACT
>JBJENA010000049.1:0-3517 GCA_051879955.1 Wujia sp. | reverse complement strand
ATTCACTTGTTTCAATGCCGTAACGCTGGCACACCGTATAAGCCACACTCTCCGCTTCAAATGTTAATGTATCCATTTGAGGCGTTATACCCATGTTTTTATAATGTTGATTTTTTAAATTATTTCCCATAAATCCTCACTTTCTTGTAAAAAAAATGAGCATTATCAGATACGCTATTATTAGGTTTCTCCTCGAATGGGAAGCCGGAAAGGAGCGCATTTGATATGCAAATAAACTATTTAGATGCTATTTCATCAGTTCTTAATATGATGAAGCAGCCAGACAGTGCATGTAAAAATATAGACATGCACAGAACCTGTTATACTACACTTTTCAAGTACCTGATGGATAAGGGCATTCCTTTTTCAATGGATGCCGCACTGGACTGGCTTGAGATTAAAAAACAGGAAATTTCCCATGAGACGTGTTCTCAATATAGAAATGCCCTGTTCCGTCTTGAGCATTACCTACTCTTTGGAAATATCAAAAGTTCTTTCTGCAGCTCAGAAGACAGTTTTTTCTGCCGAAGCGGAATGTCGGAATCCTTTTTTCGCATGACATATGAGTTGGAAGAATACTATGCGACCACACAGAATCCCTGCTATTACCATACGTATTCTGTTGCCATCAAAGAGTTCTTTAGGCTTGCTACTTTCCTTGGAGTTACAGAGCCAGAAGCAATAACAATAGATACTCTTATCGAATACTGGAATACTTACTGCAAATCCCGTAAATCTCTTGCCAGACGTCAGAACGCCGTATGTGCCATGACAGCACTTATGAAATATCTTCACCGCAGAGGTGATGTTCCAGAGTGTTATCAGCTGGTTCTTTTTGGTGAGAACGTTGAAAAACTGCTTAATATGAGACTTTCTAAAACAGGTACCGCATTTCATCCGAGTGTACCTCTTGAGCTTAAAGCTGATGAATATCTTGACGCTCTGGACGATTGGAAATATAGGGAATCATCAAAAGCTGTTTATCGCAATGATTTCACATGGTATTTCATGTTCCTGGAACTTAACCATCTGGAACACTCGGCAGGAACTGTGACATCATGGATAGATATACTTCCGGATTGTCCGAATCAGATCAAAGCCAGCTGTTCCGTATCAGCTCATCGTTCACACACTATCAGAATGTTTGAAAAGTATCTCCAGGGCATAATGGAATCCAACATAATCGCTGAGCCGAAGCGTGCGTCTGATCATCTTCCATCATGGAGTAAAAGCATCCTTGATGGTTTCATAGAAAGCCGCAGGCGGGATGGAATGACCGATAAGACACTTACCATGTGCAGGGCAGCCGGATGCAGTTTCTTCAAATATCTTGAAGATAATGGAATAGATAATCCAGTTTCCATAACACCCGATGTAGTTAAAGCATTTCATAACCATGATGTCCATTCGACCCCGGAAAGTAAAAATGCATATGGAACCAAGCTTCGTCAGCTTCTACGGTACATGGCTGACCAGGATCTGATTTCACCAACACTTGCTTTTGCAGTATCTGCAAGCTGTGCTCCTCATCGCAGCATAGTTGATGTTCTGAGCGATGATATGGTCGAGAAAATATATGAATATCGTGAGAAAGCTTCTACTCCCATGGAACTCAGGGACACAGCCATGGTCATGCTTGGACTTCGAATGGGTATCAGGGGAGCAGACATCCTAAAGCTTCAGGTAAATGATTTTGACTGGAAAAACAAAACGGTTTCTTTCATTCAGCAGAAAACAAGAAAAGCAATAACGCTTCCAGTTCCAACAGATGTAGGTAATTCAGTATATAAATACATCATGAATGGACGCCCGGAATCGGCTGTCACAGGCAACGGATATATATTTATCCGCCATCAGGCACCATATATCCCGCTTAAAGTTACAACGGCGTGCCGTGGAGCTTTAAAAAGAATACTTGCTGAATATGGATTTGAATTATCTGCTGGTCAGGGCTTTCATATGACACGAAAAACATTTGCCACAAGAATGCTTCGGGCAGACAACAAACTTGATGATATTTCTAATGCTCTCGGGCATGCACGTCAGGAAACAGCCGAGGTATATCTTGAACGTGACGAAGATAAAATGAGGCTCTGCCCTCTGGAATTTGGAGGTGTTTTATCATGACATACATTTTTGAGAGCGGTCTGGCACATCATATCGAAGGACTTATACAGCAAAAGCGAGCTGATGGATATGCCTATAATTCCGAAGAAAAGCTGTTAAAACGCTTTGATACCTTTTGCGTACAGAATTATCCGGAACTGACAACAGTCACCTATGAAATGGCAGCCAAATGGTCTGAAGCCAGACCAGGCGAAGGAGATGCCTATCATAATCGCCGTATGTCGATAGTGAAAGTGCTGAGTGAATATATCCTTTCCCTTGGTCAGGAAGCATACATTCCTAATTTTTTCTGCAAGGCTTATCGTCCGGTTCTTTACATTCCATCAAAAGAGGAAGTTAAGGAACTGCTACAGAAAATGGATATCCGCACGTCTCATAATTCAGAACAATTTAGACTCGATAGAGAGTGCAAGATTCTTTTTCTCTTGTTATTTTGCTGTGGTCTGCGTCTGTCAGAAGGGCGATTGCTAAAATGGGAGCACATAGACTTGGATAAAGGAATCCTTACTGTCCTTGGCTCAAAAGGTAACAAGGACCGCCTTGTATATCTTCCACAGGATAGCCTTCCGGTACTTAAAAACTATAAAGAACATCAGGAAATGCTTTTCCCCGGAATTGACTGGGCTTTTCCGGGAAAAGATCCACATAAGCCTGTTTCGTGCTCTGGAGTGGAATCAAGTTTTAACCGCCATTGGGCTATGCTTCCGGTTGCCAAGACGATTGATAAACATCCGACACCCCACTGTTTACGCCATGCTTTTGTAGTAGAGAGATTTAATGAGTGGATGCATCAGGGAATTGATACAAACACTATGCTCCCATATTTAAGCAGATACCTTGGACACAAAAGTCCTGATGAAACGTATTATTACTATCATCTTGTAGAAAAGGCATTTGATACTATCCGAGAGAAAGATTCAGTGTCTGGAAAGGTCATTCCGGAGGTGATTCCCTATGAAGAATAAATCAGCAAAGATATCGACTGACCAGCTGTTCTTTTCTCAAACATGGAACTTTCTAAATGTTTATTTGGTAAAGCAGGCCGGGCGCAGTCAGGCTACAGTAGAATCCTACAGGGATTCCCTTACAATATTTAAAAACTACCTTGTAGGTGAATTGGGTAAGTCCATAAGTACCTTTCAGTTTTCCGATTGCACCAAAGAATGTATTTATAATTTTAGAGAATATCTGCTTGCAAATGGCAGCCAGCCATCAACTGTAAATGTAAGAGTTGCGGCTATCCGTGCCTATCTGAACTATGCCTCGGATATGGACATATCAATCCAGTCAGTTGCCCTGGCAATCAGTCAGATCTCACCATGCAAAACCATTAAAAAGGAAAAACCTATTCTGTCCGATGATGCACTTGCTGCAATACTGTCCGCACCGC
>JBJENA010000048.1:0-15070 GCA_051879955.1 Wujia sp. | reverse complement strand
CATAAGATACCCCAGCGCCTCTCCTGTCGTATCAGCAATATTACTTTCGAGCTTGAAGATGCAATCTTCTTTTTCCTGTGCATTTTGAATCAGCATCGCGCGAAGCAGACTCGGTCTCTCATAAGTACGTTTTCCCGCTCCGATTCCGATGCGTTCAATTTTCATCTTTTCAGGAAGTTCCTCGGAAGTACGAACGGCAGCTACAATCGCTGCACCCGTCGGTGTCACAAACTCTCCCTGAAGTGGCATAATCTCAAGGCAAATTCCATATGTACTCACGATATTTGCAACGGCCGGAACCGGAACCGGCAAAACTCCATGCTGACAGCGAACGCTACCACTTCCCTCACTCAACTTTGGAACAATGACCTGTGTGATATCCAGGTTGTCCAGGCATACAGCTGTTGCCACAATATCTACGATGGAATCCACGGCTCCTACTTCATGAAAATGCACCTGTTCCACTGTCGTTCCATGTGCTTTGGCCTCTGCCTGTGCCAATATATCAAAGATTCGTAACGCTGTGTCACGTGCACGCACTGTCAATTTTGCTTTATGTAAGATTTCTAAAATATCTGCCATGGACCGATGTTCATGAGAATGATGATGTCCATGTTCGTGGTCATGTTGATGGTGATGATTTTGTTCATGTTGATGTTTGTACGCATGTCCGTGCAGATACTCCATATCGTGATCGTGACCTTCATGCTCAGCATCCAGGATTACATCGAAATCCTTTGCCACGATTCCAGCCTTTGTAACCTGGGAAATCCTGATTTCATATCCATCAACAGGCAGACTCTGCAATGCTTCACGCAACACGTTTTCATCCGCTCCCAAATCCAAAAGCGCCGCAACCGTCATATCCCCACTGATACCAGCCTGACACTCCAGATATAATGTTTTACTCATGTATGTTTCCTCCGCAAGCAAGCCGGTTCATCTGTGTGGCACAATATCCGGCTCCATATCCGTTATCTATATTTACGACACTGATGCCATTGGCACAGGAATTGATCATCGTAAGCAATGCAGCCAGTCCATCAAAGCTCGCACCATAGCCTACAGAAGTTGGAACCGCAATCACCGGAACACGGACCAACCCACCGATTACGCTTGCCAATGCCCCTTCCATCCCGGCAATTGCAACCACACAATTGACAGATTGCAATGTCTCAAGATTTGCCAATAAACGGTGCAATCCACTTACTCCAACATCGTATATGCGATGTACTCGTGTTCCAAAAAACTCCGCTGTCTGCGCTGCTTCTTCCGCAACCGCAATATCTGCAGTTCCTGCAGTGCACACTGCAATCCCTCCAACCAAATCCTTATTGTTTTTCTCTATTTTCAATATACGGGAAACCGCATCATACTCTGCCTGTGGCAACACATTTTTTACCAGCTCTGCCTGATGGGCACTTGCCCTGGTCCCCAGCACCTCACCCTCAGCCTCATATAGTTTTTGATAGATCTCTATCAGATAATCATCTGATTTACCACTACAAAAGACCACTTCAGGAAAGCCTAATCGAAGCTTCCTGTGATGATCGAGCTTTGCAAATTCCAACTCTTCGAAGGGTTGTTTTTTTAGATGTGACATTGCCTCATCTATGGACATGGTTCCCGTCTTCACTTCTTCTAATATCTGTTTTGTCTGCATACTGTTCAAAAATCCTTTGGTATCCGTAATTTAACTTCATCGCCTGTGTCACTGCAATTTCTTCCCGTGTTGCATTCTTTGCCTTTGGAAGCATCTGTTTTTCTTCCTGCATCCGATTTTCACACTGTTCATTATGACAATTCATGCAGATTCCTTCACAACGTGTAGAAGGATTATCTGACAAAATCGCAAAGAAAACAACAGATTTTGTAGGCTGCAATACGCCATATTCGTTTGCTGTAATCTCCTCTTTTGCATCAATATCCAAAAGCAATTCCTGCATCTTTGTCATTGGAATATCATCCCCTACAAAAAGGTATCTTTGCACATATCTTCTATGGAATTTTGGATACAGTTTGTTAAACTCTGTGTATAACTGAAGCAACAGCTCATTTGCCATGCAATCAATCATATAACACTCGGATAAGGCAGATTTACGCATCAAAATCTCCTGCAATTCATCCACACCGTCTCCCAGTGTCAAGGCTGTCACCGCTGTGGGTGAATTGTCAATCAACGGAATGTGACGCATCCGGTTATTGATTCGATAGATGGCACATGGGCTCATTACTTCCCTCATCTGTGCATAAAGAGTGCGCATCTGTTCTTTGTCCTCGGATTGAAAATGATATTTGTGTATCACCTTATCCAAAAACAGTTCCATATCCGGTTGTTCCAAATTCATACGAACCTTCATCGTTTCTGTCTCCCTTTATGTTTCGATATATCTTTATATACCCATTTTTCGTTTTTTCATTCAGAAACGGTTATTTCACGCCCTGTTTTTTACATACATCTGCAATCGGGCAAACATCACAATGAGGAGTTGTTCGTGCAGTACAAATTTCTCTGCCATGATATACCAGACGATGGCAAAAATCACTTCCCTCTTCCGGGGGGATCAGCTTCCACAAAGCCATCTCCACTTTTTTCGGTTCTTTGATTCCATCGACAAGTCCCATCCGATTTACCAATCGGATACAATGCGTATCTGTAACTATGGCCGGCTTGCCAAACACATCTCCCATAATCAGATTGGCACTTTTTCGCCCCACGCCCGGAAGTTTCAACAACGTATCAAAATCTTCCGGTACCTGGTCGTTATATTCTTCATGTAAAACCTTCATACAAGCCTGAATATCCTTTGCCTTGCTATGCCCCAATCCACACGGCTTCACGATTGACTCTATCGCATCCACACTGGCTTTGGCAAGTGCTTCGACAGATGGAAATTTTGCATACAGGTCTTTTACCACGACATTTACACGCGCATCCGTACACTGTGCAGCCAGTCGTACTTCTACCAGTAATTTCCACGCCTCATCATATTCCAAGGTACATCCGGCATCCGGATATGCAGTCTTAAGTCGCTTTATAATTTCTAATGCCCTTTGTTTTTTCGTCATAGTCTTCTCCGATTCGTATTTTTCTCTGTTTCCTATCATATCAAATTTCCCTCTATTTGAAAACAGATTTTGTACCCAACAAAAAAAGCGATTGACTTGGGGATAGTCAATCGCTAGTTGCGTTTAAATAACGCGAAGGAGAAATGTGTGTCTTCTGACACTAATATGAATCTTGGGGGATTCAATATATCAAAACGGATATCCGTTTTAATACCTCTTTGAACATTGGCTATTGTACTTGATTTTTTCTTCTTTTTATATCATATATATTACTTTTTTTGCATATATATGATATAATCTTACATAAATACATATTATTTTACAATAAGAGGTATCATCCATATGAATATTCAACATGAAGTAAATAAAAAAATATATGGTCTCGACCGCGAACAAATTATACAAATTGACTACGAAGCAAATTTCAAATTATACAAGGCGGTTATAGACGGCGATATGGAAGCAGTCAATCAATACAAATCCGACTATCAACACGCCTGTGCAGACCCGGTTGTACGACAGCACAATCCAAAGTTTTCGGATTCACATATTCAAAATGTCCGCTATCAGTTTGTGATTTTTGCGAGTACGCTTGTCCGCATCTGTATCCAATATGGATTAGATCGTGAGACATCCCTTTCCATCTGCGATGTGTTCATCTATCAGATGGATCATTGCAAAACAGAAGAAGAAATATACGAATTACAACATTTTATGATTCAAAAATATACAAAAATCATGAAAAGCATTCGAAGCAAAAATATTGTTTCCAAACAGGTATTGATGAGTGCAAGTTACATTTTCAGTCATCTGGTAGAACCGATTACTCTTCCCATGATTGCAGATCATGTAAATCTCAATCCAGCCTATCTGTCAAGACTGTTTAAGAAAGAAACAGGCATTTCCATCTCCGCATATATCAAGGAAGAACGTTTAAAATACTCCTCTCAATTGTTGATTTACGGCAATAAGGATATATCGGAAATCGCACAGATTTTACAGTTTTCTTCCCAAAGTCATTTTACCAGAGACTTTCGTGATTATTTCGGGATGACACCAAAGAAATTCCGAACCTTACATGAATCTGTTGAGCAATACCCAAATGCATATGAATAGTCTTCTCTGCCTACGTTTCGTATGGCAGAGAAAGCAGTGTATGGCTCAGGCGCAACAGCTTTGGGTCCTCACTGGAATTATATATGGAAACCGTTCCTTTTTCCTGATCGGTTCGCAGCAGGCCTTGTACATTCAAGCGTCTTTTCAATTCTCTGGAAGTACCAAAGCTTCCATCTATGAGCTCGATTTGTCTATCTCCCAAAAATTTTCGCAATTCTTTCTTCAAGAACGGATAATGGGTACATCCAAGCACGATAGATTCTGTGTCCTCCGTCAATACCGGAGTCAGCTTTTCAGTAAAATACTGATCCAATTCTTCGCCTTCCAAAATCCCTTGCTCCACAAATTCCATCAACCCTCCGCAGGGAACCGGCACGATATTGGCCTGATCCTGATATGACGCAAGCAGTTTGGAAAATTTCTCCTGTTGAATCGTCATCGGTGTTGCCAAAACCAAAATCCTGCCACCATGGCTCTCTCTGACTGCCGGCTTAATCGCCGGTTCAATTCCAACGATCGGAAGTTCCGGATAATCGATACGAAGCTGTCTGACTGCCGCCGAAGTTGCTGTATTACATGCAACTGCTAATCCTTTAATTCCCCGGTTCAGCAATTTTTCTACAACCGCATAAGTAAGCGCTTTGATTTCTTCTGTCGGTTTCGTACCATATGGTGCATGCAAGGAATCTCCATAATAGATAAAATCTTCTGCAGGCAGAAGCCGAACCGCTTCCCTTAACACACTCAATCCTCCTAAGCCGGAATCCACAAATCCAATTGGTAGTTTTCTTTTTTCAATTATATCCGTCTCATTTCCTGCCATGTAAAACCTTTTATTTTCCGTATTGTTGCTTCATCAATGCGTCTACTTCCACCTTCGTTGCCAATTCTTCTGAGAAGGTGCTGGCACTACCTGCACAAATACCCATGCGGAATGCCTTTTGATAATCTTCATTTTCAATATAGCCCGCCAAAAAACCTGCAAGCATGGAATCACCTGCTCCGACTGAATTGCGAACCTCACCCTGTGGCGCGTCTTCACACAAAATCTGACCATCCTCTGTCAAAAGCACTGCACCCATATATGACATGGAAATCAATACATTGCGTGCGCCCTGTTCCTGAAGCTTTTTACCATATACAATTGCCTCTTCCTTATTGGAAATGGATACATCGAATAAATTGCCAAGCTCTGTTCTGTTTGGTTTAATCAAAAATGGATGATATGGAAGTACATTTGTGAGAGATTCTCCGGTTGTATCAACGATAATCTTGATTTTGTTGTACTGCAGAAGCTGCATAATCTCCATATAGGTGGATTTTGACATAGAATCAGGCAGACTACCTGCCAATACCAGATAATCCTCTTCGCCAAGATATCCTAATTTTTCATATAACTGCGCGATATGCTCACTGCGAATCTTTGGACCCTGTCCATTGATTTCTGTTTCTCCATCACAACGCATCTTGACATTGATACGGGTCAGACCATTTTCAATATCGATAAAATCTGCATTCATCTTGCGCTTCAACATAAGATTTTTTAGTGCTTCACCCGTAAATCCGGATGTAAAACAAATAGCATGATTGTCCACACCCAGGTTCTGCAACACAATCGACACATTGATTCCCTTTCCACCGGGAAGAATACGCTCTTGCATTGCTCGGTTTACCTGATTGCGCTCAAACTGTTGTACATCCAACACGTAATCCAAAGATGGATTAAAGGTAACTGTATAAATCATCTTGGCTTCATCCTTTCTGTTGTATTATTCTTTGTCTTTGATTATCACTTCAACCGGACAGTGATCACTTCCAAACACTTCCGTATGTATCTTTGCAGATACCAACTGGTCTTTCCACTCTTCTGATACTAAAAAGTAGTCGATACGCCACCCTGCATTTTTCTCTCTTGCCTTGAATCGGTAAGACCACCAGGAATAAATGTCGGTCATATCCGGGTAAAAATAACGGAACGTATCCACAAATCCACTTGCAAGCAAGGTTCTCATTTTATCTCTTTCTTCATCCGTAAAACCGGCATTCTTACGATTCGTCTTCGGATTCTTCAAATCAATTTCTTCCTTTGCGACATTCATATCTCCGCAGACTGTCACATGCTTCTTTGCTTTTAATCCAAGCAAATATGCACGGAAATCATCCTCCCACTGCATCCTGTAGGAAAGACGCGCCAGCTCATTCTGTGAATTCGGGGTATAAACGGTTACCACGTAGAAATCCTCATATTCCAATGTGATAACACGCCCCTCATGGTCATGTTCTTCGATTCCGATTCCATAGGAAACAGACAAAGGCTTATGCTTTGTAAAAATAGCAGTGCCGGAATATCCCTTTTTCTCCGCATAATTCCAATACGCATAATAGCCCGGCTTATCCCATTCCAGCTGTCCCTCTGAGAGCTTTATTTCCTGCAAGCAGAAAAAATCCGCATCGCTCTCATCAAAAAAATCCATGAATCCCTTTGTCATACACGCCCTAAGACCGTTCACATTCCATGATATCAGTTTCATTGTCTACCTCATTATCCTTGTATTTTACATCTGATTTACCAATACTGCCTTAATCTTGTCGATATCGGTATAGCCATTCTTCTCCATGATATAGCGCAGTGCTTCCTGCAAATCATCCTCTGACAGAATAATCTGCTTACTTTCGTCTGTGACAACGGTACATCCGCCTTTCATATCACAGCATCTTCCGCTACATGCATTTTTTTGAATATTGCTTCTGCTGATTGCCCCGATTTCTTCCAATGTATTTATCATGCGATAAACCGTTGCAATCCCGATTGTCTCATCCCGTTTATGTGCCAGGTAATACACTTCTTTACAGCAACTGTATTCCTCGTTTACAATCACATCTACGATTGTTTTTCTCTGTTGTGTCAACCGAAATCCATGACTTTTGAGCTGTTGCAACACATCCTCACTGCTCATCAACAGCTGACCCATGGTTTCCTGGTCCTTTTTACTCATCCGGATACTTCCTTTCCGATCCTTTTATTTCATCTTTCCGGAAACATATCCGGTTGCAATCAAATCTGTTATTCCACCATAAATCAATCCGGCTCCGATAATCTGAAGTAATACGCTGACCGTCTTAAATGGATTGCAAACTGCAAGCAATCCCACAATGATGCTGATTGCTGCCATAATCAAAATACCGGTTGCATTTCCTGCATTCGCTTTTTTAAGCTCAATGCCCTGTGCCAACTTCAGCACTCCACTGATTAATACAATCAGGCCTAATACAAAAGGAATAAATGATCCTAATACGGTTGGTACCAAAATGGCAAATATCACCAGTAAAATACCCGTTACCAACGTCGATGGCGATTCATATTCATTCAAATCACCCACTTGTGATTTTGAGTTCTTTGCATAACGCAAAATCTTAATTGCTCCCATAATCACAAGTACCATTGCGATTCCAAATGCAAAGATTCTCTGTACGGAATCCGGAAATGCAAAAATGATAACTCCCGCTACAATCATTGCAATCGAACGAAATACCATGTCACTCTTAAACTTTGTTAAATTCATAGCTTATACCTCTTCTTTCTTATTTTGTATGTTCTTGCTCCCGGTAGATACCCAGGATTTTGATATCGTTATATACCTGAATCTGTCTCAGGGTGTCCACTACTACATCAAGTCTTGCATGAAGACAATCAATCTCTATATAGAAATTATAAGTACCCATCACTTGCTTTGTCGGTCTGGACATAATCGAAATCAAATTGATCTGTTTCTCATAGAATCTGCGTAAGATGTCAAACAGAATACCCGGACGGTCTGTCGCAGGAACAATATATACCGGAATCCGAACCTTTCGATTCGAACCTGCTTCGACCTCATTGGCAGATTGATTCAAAATATCTTCCAGTTGTTCCTGTAGCTGCACGCTGGTGGTGTCCAATGCGCCTCGTCTTAAAACCAGAAAACGGGTATAATTTTTCTTCGCGTCTGTCACATTATCTGACAGGACATGATAAAGATTGTTCCCGAGAATGTGCTGTGGCACAATCGCTACACTGCCTGCTTCCTCTCCAATCTTATAGTAGCTTTCCATATTGCTTTCTGTCGTAATAATATCCACATTTTTTAGAGAATGAATGAATTCTCTACACTGACCACTTGCTTTAAACTGTACATATAGTCTTTTGATTTCTTCTGTTTTCGTGGCATTTCCAACCAGCGCAAACTGTACAGGTACACTGATTTCATCCAGAATACAAACATCCTTTTCCAACAATAAATCCAAAGTTCTCTGTACATATCCATCCAGCATATTCTCTACCGGAACGATACCCAGAATATCTTCATTCCCACATACGGTATCAAATACATCCTCGATACTTGCTTCATAAATTGGATTCATAGTCTGAGTTTGATTCCATTTGCAGTATTCCTCGTATGCTTTATCACAAAAAGTCCCTTTCGGTCCCAGCATTGATATCTTCATCGCATTGCTTCTCCTAAATCCAATCGTAATTTCCACCGGTAATCGCAAGACTCAGCAAGGTATCCATCTTCTCGATTTCTTCCTCATCCTCAAGTACCTGTATCAATTTCGCAGTATCCGTCACTTCATTTATATCTTCATCCGGGCCGATCTCCAGATCAATCTCCGACTCACAATACGGACACGGAATTGCTTCCATCGTCTGCAAAGATAAGAACTTGTCTCCACAAGTTTTACACTCATAATATCCACATTTTTTCGTTCCATCCGGTACGTAATACATTGTCTTCTCCTTTTTAAAGCACAAATTTTTCCAGAACAGCATCCAGTTCATTGACAATCGTGCGATTGCTCTCACAATGCACATTTATATCATTCATCTGTTGTTCAATCTGCTTTGAGGTATCTGACACAGTCTGAATCGCAGCTGTCTCCTCTTCCACAACCGCCATAATCTGAGATACACAGGCTTCTACATCAATCACGTTCTTCTCGAGATTCTTGCTCATCCGGCTGATGTCTCTCATCTTCTCAACCACGGTATTGGAATCAGCGTAATAGTCTTCTCCCATATTCACCATGATATCATAATCTCTGTCAATGTCTGTCTCAATATATTGAATCAAATCGGAGGCTGTTTGTGCCAGCTCCCGAACGGTCTGAACCGTAAAATCATTGATTTCTACAATTTCACTTGCTGTATGTGCCGTTGCATCTGCGAGCTTACTGATTTCATCTGCAACAACCGCAAATCCACGCCCGCTCTCGCCTGCACGGGCAGCTTCAATGCTGGCATTTAAGGCAAGAAGCTGGGTCTGGGATGAAATCTCTATGATATCATTGGTCAGATTGACAATCTGTTCAATCTGTTTTGCTTCCTCAATCTTTTGATATACAGTAGCTGAAATATCCTGTATCATCTGCTTCATCTGCGACTGAGACTGTTTACAGTGTTCCTTTGCGTCCTGTGCACGGGCAATCACATCTTCTGTATATCGCTCCTGTCCTTGTGCATTGGTATTTAATCGAGCAGAAAGCTCCTTTGTTTGCACCGTGGATTCCTGAATATTCATAACTGCATCTGTGGTATCCGTCATAGAAAGCGTCATTTCATTCAACGTCTGCACCATAGAAGACAGACTCTGCGATACATCCTCTACGCCCTGTTTCATAGACAATGTAGAATCCTTTAATGCTTCCTCATTGTCCTTCACCTTTGTCATCATACCATGAAGCTTATCGAGAAATACATTAAAATTATTTGCAACACATTCCAGTTCATCACCACTTTGAACCTGTATTTTCTGCGTGAGATCCCCTTCGCTGTTGGCAAGGTTATCTACCTTCGTATTGATGGCAAGCACATGCTTTGCCATAATCTTTCCGACAACCGTCGCAAGCAAAAAGGCTACTACCAGACAGAATAACTCTGCCAAAAGCAAACGCTTTGTCATCGCTTTTGTCTTCGCGTCAATCGTGTCCACACTACAATCTACACCGACAATTCCAATCGTTTCTCCGTTTTCTCCTTTGATAGGAGCAAACGCACTGTAATAGCTTCCCCATTCATCTGTTGTAACCTCATCATCAAGACTTACCGTTCCATCCAAAGCTTCCTCAATCTTATCGTAGCTTTCATACTCTTCTTCAATTGCAGCTCCATCCTCCTGGTCCGCATCCACCACGAATACCACTGCATCGCCTTCCCGTCGCATGGTATAGATATATTCTATTTCCTCATCAAGCAGAAACGAAGACAATCTCTGTAAGATTGTCTCATATGCATCACTGGCCTCATCTCCCTCATGCAAGGAAAGAAAATCCTCCTCATCCACAAAATCCGCTGCTGTTTTTGCAACTGCAATCGCATGTTCCTGACTAACAGCAAGCAAATTCTTTTTTACGGCGTTTGTACTAATTACTGTAAGCAAGACACTAATTAATATCGTAATGACCATACTCATGCCTGTAATTTTCCAGCGCAGTTGAATTTTTCTAACATTTTTTCCCATATGTAAACCCCTTTATAAATCCATATATAACAATATACTTATCAATTGGTACAGATAGTTTGATTATAGTACAGAAAAAGGACTCCGTCAATGCGAAGTCCTTCGTTCAAAAATGCGATATTAACAGTAACGAGCAAATATCATAAGCATAGAAATCGTAATAACAAGAATCATTGCAGGTGCACAGGCCGCACAATATTTGCCCCAACCAATTTTGTGTCCATTTTTCGCTGCAACTGAAGTTCCAACCACATTTGCAGATGCTCCGATTGGTGTTGCTGCACCACCGATATCCGTACCCATGGACAAGGTCCATGCCAACGTCTCAAGCGGAACACCGGATACTGCGGAAAGTGATTTGATAACCGGCACCATCGTTGCTGCAAATGGAATATTGTCCACAAATGCAGAAGCAAAAGCGGATACCCAGATAATAATCGCAATCATTGGCTTGATCTTTCCACCACTGATTTCCTCGATAAAGTCTGCAATCATCTCTAAGATACCGGTCTGCTCCAAACCACCAACTACAACAAACAAGCCCATAAAGAATAGCAAAGTCTTGTAATCTACCTTTGACAGAATCTCCTTGAGATCTTTCCGGTTAAAGATGCAGGTAATTACCGCAACAACGGCTCCGATAAATGCAACGGAAAGATGTGTAGAAGAATGTGTAATCAAGAGGATCACTGCAAATCCAAAGATGATGGAGCTTCCAATAAAACCTCTCATACTTGTGATTGCTTCCTTTGGATCCGGAATCGATGTTGTATCAATTGCCTCCCCCTGTGTAGTAGACAGTTCCTTGTGGAAAATCAGATAGAAATATATCATAACCACAATCAGGCAAACACCTGCAATCAAGCCTGTATTTGTCAAAAAGTCTGCAAATGCATAGTGAAGCTTTGATCCGATGATAATATTGGGTGGATCCCCGCACATCGTAGCGGAGCCTCCCAGATTCGCACAGAAGATTTCTGACAAAATCATCGGTATCGGCGAAAACTTGAGCAACTTTGATAACTCCATCGTAACTGCTGCTAAGAACAAAATAACAGTGATACTATCAATGAACATAGCCAAAACTGCTGACATCAGCATAAAAATAATAAACAGTGGAATGGTCTTGTAATTGACTGCCTTTGCAAGCTTCATACACAGCCAGCGGAAGAATCCGGCCTTTGCCATACCTTCAACCATAATCATCATTCCTCCGAGGAAGATGATGGTTGCCCAGTCAATACCACTGGACTCTTCTGCTTCTCCAATCCAAAAACCAACTGTAGCAATACTTTTAAAATTCAGTGTATCCCAGATTGCCTGCATGTTGTGCATCGCAATTCCAAATACACCAACCAATGTCAACACTCCACAGCTGAGCGTTACGTAATGCTTCTCGATTTTATCCAAGACAACCAAAACGAACATCACAGCAAAAATTGACACTGCCAAAATTTGTGCAAGTGACATGTTTGTATCCTCCTTTGTCTGCCCCTCTTTTTACCATCAGCCATAATAACACCACAGGACACAAAAATAAATAGGTAATTTTTAATTTTTTTCATTTAATATCTTCTTTATTATCAAAAGCGCAGATTCCAAATTCTGAACATTCATATTGGAATAGTTCAAGATAAATTGATGCTTGTCCGCATGTGCCTTCATATAATAATCCGTAACCGGTGCAATTTTGATTCCCTCTTGCCTTAATTTCTGCTTTATATACTGATCGTTGTGCTTCGTTTCAAAGCAAAGCAGAAAATGCAATCCCGAATCATTCTCCAAAATTTTGCATTCTTCCTCTGAAAAAACACGATAAATCATCTCCTGAATCGCTGCACGTTTTCTGCCATAATGCAACCTCATTCGATTGATATGTTTTTCAAAATATCCCTGTGCAATAAAGGCCGCCAGCGTATATTGCTCGAAGGTCGATACAGTACAGGAATAAAAAGATAATTTCTCATAAAACATATTGGCAAGATGCCTTGGAAGAACCATATAACTGATACGAATCGTAGATGCCAGGGACTTTGAAAATGTATTCATATAAATCACTTTCTCGCCGGCATCAATACTCTGTAAGGTTGAAATCGGCTTTCCATTTAATCGAAATTCGCTGTCATAATCATCTTCGATGATATAGCGACCGTCCTGCTCATTTGCCCAGGCCAGTAATTCATACCTCCTGCTAATTGGCATTGTAATTCCGGTTGGAAAATGATGGGTCGGACTGACATGCGCAATCTGTGCCTTTTCCTCTCGCAGTGCATCAATGCAGATTCCCTTCTCATCAAGCTCTACACTTTTACAGGTCACACCATTGCTTTCATAAATGAGCTTTAGTTTTGAGTATCCCGGATTCTCGATAGCATAGATTTTGTCATTACCGAGCAATTTTATCAACATGCTGTAAAGATATTCTGTCCCGGCACCAACCACAATCTGATTTGGGTCCACCGACATGGCACGAAACGAAGAAAGATGATTGGCAATCGCCTGACGAAGTTCCATAATGCCGGCACAAGGAGAAATCTGCATCAACTCTTTTTCCCGCATCGACATCGTTTCTCTCATCAATTTTGCCCAAATGGAAAATGGAAAATTGGCCGCATCCACTGTATTCGATGAAAAATCAAATTGCACGGATGTATCGTGTTGCGGGATATGGATATCCAGTTCGACTGCGGACTGACGCTTATTTGGTACCTCTGTATCTATCTCTGATACGTAATATCCTTTCTTCGGCAGGGCATAAATATAGCCTTCACTCATCAACTGGTCATATGCATTTTGAATCGTAATGGTACTAATCCCATTATTTTTCGCAAAGCTTCGCTTTGACGGAAGCTTCTGTCCGGATTGCAGCTTTCCTTGCAATATATCTTGCTTTATACAATTATAAATATGGGCATACAACGGCCCCTTTACCTGTTCAAAGTCATAAGTCAGCATTTTTTTATTTCCTTTCTTGTCTGACATCTAAATCATATCTGTTTTGAGCATTTTTTTATATCCAGAATTAGTATACCATATTGGAAACATTTATCACAAGGAGGATTTTTCAATGTCACAGACACAATATGAATTGAATAAAGGATTGGCACAGATGCTCAAGGGTGGTGTCATTATGGATGTTACCACTCCGGAGCAGGCAAAAATTGCAGAGCAGGCCGGTGCATGTGCGGTTATGGCACTCGAGCGTATTCCGGCTGATATTCGTGCTGCCGGCGGTGTATCACGTATGAGTGATCCTAAAATGATTAAGGGTATTCAGGACGCAGTCAGCATTCCGGTTATGGCAAAATGTCGTATCGGACACTTTGTTGAGGCTCAGATTTTGGAAGCAATTGAAATTGACTATATCGATGAGTCAGAAGTACTTTCCCCTGCAGATGATGTCTATCACATTGACAAGACAAAGTTCAAGGTACCATTTGTCTGCGGAGCCAGAGATCTCGGCGAAGCTTTAAGACGTATCAATGAAGGTGCTTCCATGATTCGTACCAAGGGTGAACCCGGAACAGGTGATGTTGTTCAGGCGGTTCGCCACATGAGAAAGATGAATTCTGAAATTCGCAAGATTACAGCTATGAACGAGGATGAATTGTTTGAGGAAGCAAAACAGCTTCAGGTTCCATATCATCTCGTACAGTATGTACATGAGAACGGAAAGCTTCCTGTTGTGAACTTTGCAGCCGGCGGTGTTGCAACGCCTGCTGACGCTGCTTTGATGATGCAGTTAGGCGCTGAAGGTGTATTTGTTGGTTCCGGTATCTTTAAGTCCGGTGATCCTGCAAAACGTGCAAGTGCGATTGTTCAGGCTGTTACAAACTACCAGGATGCTGCATTAATTGCAAAGCTTTCTGAAGATTTAGGCGAAGCAATGGTTGGTATCAATGCGGATGAAATCCAGTTGATTATGGAAGAAAGAGGTAAATAAGTATGAGAATCGGTATCTTAGCCGTACAGGGCGCTTTTATTGAACATGAAAAGGTGTTGACGAGCCTCGGATGTGAATGTGTGGAATTACGTCAGGCTTCTGATTTGCATGACCTTGATGGTCTGGTCCTTCCTGGTGGCGAAAGTACCGTTCAGGGCAAGCTGTTACATGAGCTTGGAATGTTTGAACCAATCAAAAAAATGATTGAAGATGGATTACCAACGCTTGCTACCTGTGCAGGATTGATTCTTCTGGCAGAGTCTATCAGCAATGATGAGAATGTCTACTTTGCCACTCTGCCTGTTACGGTTAAACGAAATGCCTATGGCAGACAATTGGGCAGTTTCCAAAGAAAAGCGCAGTTTGGTGATATCGAAGATTTCGCTTTCACGTTTATCCGGGCGCCATATATAGAAGAAACCAGAGGAGACGTAGAGATCCTTGC
>JBJENA010000047.1:0-15432 GCA_051879955.1 Wujia sp. | reverse complement strand
AGAGCCTGGATTTGGTGACGATTCCTGGTCTTAATACGGCAACGCTTTTAGAACAGGATATCAACAGCTTCCTTGGAATATTACAGAGCTATCTGGATAAGAATACGGAAGAGGAAACCGCAATTGCAAAGACAAGGCAGGCGATGTCGGTAGAAGTATCCGTGACACTTCCGGATGGAAAGAAAGCCACACACAGTCTGGGCTATCAATTCTACAATTATCTCGGATGGGTGATGATTGTAATGCTCATCAGCGTATTGACACCCGTATTGCAGGTATTCAATCGTGGGGATTTGCGCAAGAGAATCGAGTGTTCTTCCTACCATTACTTAAATCTCAACCGTGAACTATTATTTGGAACTCTTGTTTCCGGTGTGGGAATCTGTGTATTACTTGGTGTTTTGAGTGTGATAATTATAAAAAATGGAGTCCTGAATTTGCAGGGAGTATTTTGGATGCTCAATCTGCTTTGCTACACCATGGTAGCGCTTGCGCTTGCCTTTTTGGTATCCAAATTGACAAGCAATGCTGAAATCGTAAGCATGATTGCAAATACCATCTCTTTAGGAATGGCGTTTTTGTGTGGAACCTTCGTACCATTTGAGCTTTTGAGTGATGGTGTGAAGCGTGTGGCACAGTTTCTTCCGACCTATTGGTACACGCAGGCCTGTATTCACATAGACAATAATGTGACCGGTTTGCAGGGAGAAATCTTCATGGCAATGGGAGTGGAAATCCTCTTTGCACTGGTGCTTGTTGTGATTGGCATGATTGCAGGCAAGAAAAAAGTCAAAATATAAAATGTATCTATACTTTCTGACATAAAAAGGATATAATAGATGCATGAAAGTATTATATTTTGACTATAGTGCATGTTTGATCATTGCACTTTTAATTGCATCGAGTCTATTGCGTGGACTGACAAAGGGAAGAAGAAATCGTGTGTATTTTGAACTCCTGATTGTCAGTCTATTGGCCGTTGTGTCAGACATTTTTGCAGTCCGGTTGGATAACCTCGGAGAAGGACATCTCGTACTTAAGGAAATCACGCATATGATGTATCTGTGGCTGCACAATACCACCACGCCGATGTACATGATATATCTCATGGTTTTGACGGATACGGATCACAAGCTGCGCCCATTAGGGAAAAAGGTATTGTTCTCATGGGTATATGTGTTGACCATAGGGTTGCTGTTTACAAATCCGATTCACCATAAGATGTTTTATTTTGATGCAACGGACACTTACACAAGAGGACCTCTGTTTTTTATTCTGTATATATCAGCTGCCTATTATATAATATATGGAATATTTCATATGATTTTGTACCGAAAGGTTTATCAGCGGGAGCAGTACTGGGCATTGTTCCTGGCGTATCCGGAGATGATTGCCGCGGTTAGCATCCAGTTATTCCGGAAGCATTTGTTACTGGAGATGTTTGCGGGTGCAATCGGGTTGCTCTTGATTTCAACCATCATTCAAAGACCGGAGGAGTATCTTAATACAGAGACCGGTTTTGGAAAGCGAACCGCTTATATTGAGTTTTTGAACCGTGCACTCCTGAATGGAAAACAACTGAATATTATTATGATCAATATCACAAATTTTACAATTTTACGTGATATGTTTGGATACAGAGGGATGAATGCGTTTTTACATAATATTGCAGATGAGTTAAACCGGTTGAATAAGCACAATTCCTTTGGTGCAGAATTCTATTATCTGGGTATGGGTAAATTCCGTATGGTTCTGGATTACCGATATCAAAATCACACGGAAGAAGCTGCAAAGATGGTCAATTCTCATATGCAAAAGGATATGAAATTCCGGGATATGGATATCAATATGCTGGCGGTTGTCTGCGTTGTAGAGTATCCAAAGGATATTGAAGATGTGGATTTGCTGATGGCGTTTGGAGATGACCTTGATATCAGAAAGTATAATGGTCAGGTGCTGTATGCAAGAGATATCTACAAAAAAGAACGCTATTTACTGGTAAGCAATATCGACCAGATTATCAATCATGCGTTGATCAATCATAAGTTTGAGGTGTTTTACCAGCCAATCTATTCCGTGGAAGAACAGCGGTTTACAAGTGCAGAGGCACTGCTTCGTCTGAAGGATGACGTATATGGATTTATACCTCCGGATGTTTTTATTCCGGCTGCAGAAAAATCAGGTGCGATACACCGAATCGGATCGTATGTTCTTGAAGAGGTCTGTAAATTTATCGCAAGCGAAGAATTTGAACGGTTGCATATCGACTATATCGAGATTAACTTGTCCGTCACACAATGTATGCGCTCGAATCTCGCAGATGAAGTCATCGAGATTATGAAAAGGTATCATGTGAAACCTCAGCAGATCAATTTGGAGATTACGGAAACGGCTGCGGCATTTGCACAAAATGCCATGATGGACAATATCAACCGGTTGACACACCGGGGAATCGGTTTTTCCCTGGATGACTACGGAACCGGATATTCCAATATCAAGCGTGTGATAACCCTTCCGTTGCAGATTGTCAAGATTGATAAGTCGTTTATCGATGTAGAACATAATCCGAAGATGGAGACAGTTGTAGCCAATACGATTCGTATGCTCAAGGATATGAATATGAAAATCGTGGTAGAAGGAGTCGAGACGGAACAGGCACTGCGATATTTTTCCGGTCTGCACTGCGAGTACATACAGGGATATTACTTCTCGAAACCGCTCCCGAAGCAGGATTTCATACGATACATTTTGGACAACAAGGGGAATGGCAAAGCCTTATCCCGATAAAAATAGTGAGGCAGAATATGAAAGAAGCATTGAATAAAATAGTAGAAATGATTGCGATGGTGCACAGCAAGATATTGGCACTCAATGATGCTTATGAGATGCATTTTTCGGACAAACAGCTGCATTTCCTTGTGATAGGTATTTTAGGTATGGCATTGATATTTGCCATTTATCCTATTTTTAAATGGCTTGCAAAAAAAGACTGTATTATGACGATTACATGGATTTATGTATTTACATTGATTATAGTCATAACCTTTGCCATCGAAATCGGACAAAAAGTCAGCAATACGGGCACGATGGATTTTGCAGATATTGCATTTGGTACGGTCGGTTTCCTGGTCATGTACCTGATTTTTGTCTCGATTCGGCAGTTGGTGAAGATGATCGTGCGGCTGGTTCAGAAATCTTCTTCAAAGTAACGGCGATGCCGCTTACGATCGCTTCAATTCTTTGATGAGCCTTTGAATCTGTATCTGTGTTTTCTGTTTGTGTACACCGGCGTAACCGAGTTTTTCTGCTTTTCGAATCAGGTATTCATTGCATGCAATCACGAGCTCCGGCCGTTTCATTTCCAACATCAGAAATGGTTCACAGACCTTTCCAAGAAGGGCAATCCCCTCGTCATTTACAATCAAATTATATTGATTCCAATTTTCATCCTCATACGGGATAAAATAATAATTATCATATTCTTCCATGAGACGAAGAATATTTTGCAGATGCAGAATATATGTCTCTGCGGTGTAAGTATACCGATCCGGATGCGGTATCTGGGTGGATGCAATATAGACTCTTCCCTCACGGATTTCTTTTGGTGTTGCAAGTTTTGCCATATCGATATAGGTTCTTTGTTTGAGCAATTCTTCAAAATCCGCAATTCGATCCAGTATTATTAAGGATATTTGTTTCTTTTCCATATCATCTGTCTGGTTAATGAAGCGTTCAAAATGCTCACGAGGAAGCGTGAGAGGTGAGAGCGAAGTTGCCAGATTAATCTGATTGCCCTGCTTGGAATTCAGATCCCAGAACAGACGAGCAAAATCCTTGTGATCGGAATACACTGACAAGGCCGGCTTACACAGAGACAGATGCTCCTGAAACTGCAGATGAAAGGCATGTACAAGCTGTGGATCCGTGGAAAATAACGTAATATCGTTGTTGCTTTCCAATCCAATGGAGGTCGAAAGCCGCATGCAACGGCCGGGAAGCAGAATCAGGGAACGGCGGTAGAGATTGTCCCGTAATCTCGGATAGTAATAGACCTTTACCTGGCCGGTACTATATACCGGAAGCCAAAAATGCAAGGCTTCCGCATAGCGGGGGAGAAAATTTACAGCCGGCATAATCTGATGAAGGGTAAATCCCCGGTTTAGAACCTCGATCATGCTTGACTGAATTTGTCTGGTCAAGGTATAGTCGGAGAGCATCCATTCCAGATTGTCGTCGGAGACAATCAATATGGGTCCTGGGGTCTGTGTTTCGCAGATCAGGTTCATCATCTTGCGGATGACAGTTCGTCGGCCGTCCTCCCCAAAATAATACTCGGTTACAAGTTCAGACTCAGATTCAACGATCGGAGGTATTTTTTCCTGCGGATTTCGGGAAATCGAATTCATGGCATTCAGAAGGTGCTCTGTAATTTCCTGATCTTTGGTCAACCATTGTTCCAGGCGTCCGGCAAGTACCTCGATAGGCATGGAGGGACGAATGGAGTTTTGCCCCAGAATTTCAGACAATGCATTGCGCTGAAAATCGGATGGGCATTTCTGAGAGAAAAAAACTGCCATATTCTTGATGTGGTTATGGTTGTGTGGTTGTTTGCGTTTTCCGCTGCGTAACAGACTGATAAGGGATGGATCCACCGAAATGGCGGTTGCAAGTTCCTTGTTTGTTACCTGTGATACTCGCATTAACAAATCTAATTTATCGCTAAATTGCATAGATACTCCTCTGTTTGAAAACTTCTTTTTGTTGATATTCTATATGTCATTTTTGATTATATGTCATTTGACGTGACAAAACAAGCGCCTTTGTTGAAAAAAGGCGAGAAATGTATTATATTTTATTTGGGTAAAAGGATTTTTTCTCTGTGATTACACAACAAAACTGTCATTTTTTGTTACAGAGAATTCGGAAAGAATAGGACGAGGAGAAAAGATATTATGGTATTAGCGCAGTGTTATGAAGCTTTTGGTGGGGATTTTGAGGCAGTGAAACAACGAATTCCTAAGGAAGAGATGATTGAGAGGTTTGTCCGAAAGTTTTTGACGGAACCCAGTTATCAGAATCTCTGTGACACATTGGACAGGGATGATTATGTGGAAGCATTTCGGGCAGCGCATTCGTTGAAGGGAATCAGTGCAAATCTTGGATTTGATAAATTGGAGACTTCTTCCAGTGAATTGACGGAGCTGCTTCGTAACAGCGAGGAAAGACAGGTGGATAAAGCCGCTGCCATGGAAAAGCTTGTTCAGGTAACCAGAGACTATAATGTGGTGGTTCAGGCAATCAAGCAATATATCGAGTCGTAAGGGAAAGGTACACAAACGGGCGAGGCAGAAACCCGGAAAGTGAAGAGTCTATGGATAAAACCGCAGAAAATTGGGAAGCGCAAGGCTTCACGAAAAATCAAATCGAGCAAATTTGCCAAGGCGTGGATGCAGGTGTGGATGTGTCTCTGTATGCAAAAAATGAGTTTTTGGCGATTCAGATGCAACAGATACGGCTTGGTCTTGAAAACGGAATTGATGCAAGCAGATATGCCAAGGTGGAGTATGACTGGTTTCAGATGGAAGAAATCCGAAAAGGACTCGAACAGGGGCTTGATGTTTCATACTATGAGTCGCCGGATATCTCATATGACAGAATGCAGCAGCTTCGATTGGGACTCGAAGATGGTATCAATCTGGCGGATAATAAACGACTGGATGCCGGTATTTTGAAACAGATGCGGCTTGCAATCAAAAATCATGTACATATTGTTCCATATATCCTTGCCGGTTATGATGCAGAGCAACTCGAAGCGATTCGGGAAGCGTTGGAAAATGGTCTGGATATTGAACCTTGGGTAAAAAAAGAATACAGGGGAATCGCTTTACAGGAAATCTTCCTGGGACTGGAAAACAATCTGGATGTGTCGCCATATGCAAAACCGGAACTTACCTGGCAGCAGATGCGGGAGCTTCGTCTGGGTATGGAGCATATGGTAGATATAGAAAAGTACAACAGTGCGTTCTATTCCTATCGACAGATGAAGGAAATTCGCGAGGGTCTGGAAGAAGGATTGGAGGTATCCTATTACTGTAGCCCGATGTATACTGCATCGGAAATGCATAAGCGTCGTATCCGTCTGGAAGAGGATTCGGCGGTATGGCACAAGGAAATTGCAGATACGCAGCTAAATGATGAGAGCGAAGGCACATACAGTGATTTTCTACAGGTAACGGTGACAGAGGATGAGATGGAGGCCTATCTGGAGGTAATCGGAGATGCCTCTGACATGGACAAAATAGCAGTTGTAAAGGCCTTACATGACAAGGGAATTTGTTATGGCGTTGACTATGAGATGATTGACCGGGTTGTCAAGGGCGATTGTCCGAGGAAACCGATTCTGATAGCGAGTGGACAAAGGCGTGTCCATGGAAAAGATGGATGGTATGAATATTTCTTCCGGACAGATTTTTCCGGCATTCCAAAGGAATTGGAAAATGGAAATCTGGATTACCGGGATATCGAGTGGTTTGAAACTGTGGACAAGGGGCAGACACTTGCAGTGTATCACAAATCGGAAAAGGGAGAAGCCGGTATTACGATTACCGGAAAAGTACTGCCGGCAAAGCACGGCAGGGAACAGGGATTGCTGGTTGGAAGAGGCTTCAATCGATTGCCGGATGGAAAAACGTATATTGCAAGTACACATGGAATCGTAACCCTGAATGAAAACAGATTAACGGTATCAGAGCTTCTTATTTTGAACGAAGTGAATCTGACAAACGGAAATATAGATTATGACGGTAATATCCTGATAGAAGGGAATGTGTCCGGTGGTGCAGTCATCAAGGCATCCAAGGATATCATCGTGAAGGGCTTTGTCGAGGCAGCACATATTACAGCAGGAGGAAGTGTTATCCTGCAAAAGGGTATGAATGGTTCCGGAGAAGGAACGATCCGGGCTGCAAAAGATGTCATAGGATGTTTTTTTGAAGCTACGGATGTGTATGCAGGAGGAAATATTCAGGGCGATTATTTCTTCAAGTCCATATTGTATGCCAATGGAATCATTCATTCGGTTGGCAAAAAAGGTGTGATTGCAGGTGGAGTTGCATGTGCACAAAAAGGTATAAAGGCAATCGGCCTGGGAAATCCGGCCGGACTGTTAACACATGTGATGCTTGGAAACATAGACAAAGTCAAAGAAAAAGAAGAAAAACTGGATGAAACAATCAAAGTTGTCAACCAGGAATTATTTACATTACAGAATGCGCATAACGAGTACCAGAGAAAATATGCTCCTGAGATACGAAACGCTATGAAGATTTATCTGAAGATTGAGAGCGCAATTTATACAAAAGAAAAACAATTGGAGATGCTTCTACGCGAGAAAAAAAGTATGCAGGAAGAACTTAATTTATCTGATTCGGCAACAGCTGTAGTGACAGGTACACTGTATGAAGGTGTGATTGTCGAGATAGACGGAATCCGTTGGCAGTCGAAGAATCTTATGGGCGTTACATTGCGAAGAGTGGATAACCGAATTGCAGTTTATGCAAATAAATAGGGAGAAAGAAGTGAAAGGAGAGATAGGGTACTATGAGAGAAAAGGTGCTGATTGTTGATGATGTGGAAATCAACAGAGAGCTTTTGGAAGAGACTTTAAAAGAGGAATATCCTACGATTTGCGCAGAAAATGGAAAGGAAGCTTTGCAGATTCTGGATGAACAGCACGACGACATTGCGCTTATGATTCTCGATTTAGTGATGCCGGAAATGGATGGATTTGCGGTTCTGGAAGCGGTAGCGACAAAACCATGGTGCAATCAATTGGCAATCATTGTGATTAGCAGTGAGAACACGATAAAAACAGAGAAGAAATGTTTTGACATGGGTGTGTCGGATTTTATCCATCGTCCGATTGATGACAGACTGGTCAGAAGAAGAGTCAACAACATTGTGTCGTTGTATCAATATAAAGAAGGTCTTGAGCATAAGATTGAGCAGCAGACGGAAACTCTGAAAAAGCAATACAAGCTTTTACAAATGCAGGCAGAACAGCTCAAGCAGAGTAAGGAAAATGTCATCGATATTTTGGGTACCGTAGTAGAGTATCGTAATCTGGAAAGTGGAGAGCATATCCAGCGTGTGAAGGGTTATACAAGGATTTTAGGACAGAGAATGATGCAGGATTATCCGGAATATGGTCTCACACCGCAAAAGCTTGATTTGATTGTATCGGCAAGTGCTTTGCATGATATCGGTAAGATTGCGATTCCGGATTCCATTTTGCTCAAGCCGGGCAGATTGACAAATGATGAGTTTGAATATATGAAATCTCATACGACACGAGGTTGTGAGATTCTCAGCAATATTGAAAATACATGGGACGAAGAGTATGGAAAGGCAAGTTACGAGATATGCAGACACCATCATGAGCGTTATGATGGAAAGGGATATCCGGATGGCTTAAAAGGAGATGAAATCCCTATCTCAGCACAGATTGTTTCTATTGCAGATGTCTATGACGCACTGGTGAATGAGCGGGTATACAAAAGTGCATTCTCCAAGGAAAAAGCATTTCAGATGATTGTGACAGGCGAATGTGGTGTGTTTTCGCCAAAGTTGTTGGATAGTTTCTGGAATGTGAGAAAAGAGTTCGAGGCTTTGGCAGATTCTTCTCATTAAATCTCTAAGAGATTGGTCAGGAAACATGTAAAGATGAAGACAGGAAAATATACAATTCGATATGTGTTAGGTATAACAATCTTAATGATTTCCGTTATGCTTATATTTGTGTACTCTTATTCTTGCAACAAGAGAAGAATTTTAGAAGATGTGGATGTCTATATTGAAGAACTGTCTTACAATACATCCAGTCATGTGGCAGATGTATTCCGGGACAAATATGCATCGATTGCATCGATTGCATATCTGTATGGAGAGGCTGCGCAGACGGAAACGGTGGATTACGGGCTTTTGGCTGAATTGGAGGAGAATTCCGGTTTTGATTGGATTCGGTATGTCGCTGCAGATGGTACGGATTACACGAGTGACGGGAGCTGTACGAATGTCAGTGATCGTGAATATTTTATACAGGGAATGTCCGGAGAGAAGGGGATTTGTGAAGTCCTGGTATCCCGAATCAGTGGGGAGAAGCTGATCGGATTTTATGCACCGGTTTACCATGTGGACGAAGTACGTGGAATCATGGTTGGTTTTTTGAAGGAACATACGATTTCGGATATGTTAGAGCTTCGTATGTATGATTATCCGGTCGATGCATTTATCTTTCGTCAGGATGGCGTTGTGCTGGGGCGTAATATGTCAGAAGGCACTCTGGATATCGGCAATTTTGACGAGGGAATCGGATACGTAGATGAAGACGACCGGGAACAGGTGTTGCATGCAATCCAAACACAGCAACAATGTCAGTTCACATTTGAGGGTTCAAAGGGACAGTCTGTGGGATATGTAGTACCGATTGCGGGTACACCATGGTCTATGGTTCAAGTATTTCCTTCTGAGGTTACCCATATTGTTATGAAGACTACACACAGGGATGAGGCAATGGTTTTAGCCGGTCTTTTGGTGATATTTGTAGTCTTTCTTGTTGTTGTTTTCATTTCCTATCGGAAACAGGAAAAAGAAAAGTCCGACATAATTGCCTACAACAAGGTCAATTCGTTGATGCGATGCCTGTCAGAGGATTATGTATATTTGATTGATGTGAATCTTGAAACCGGACAGGAAGTACGGTACAAATTATCCTCCGGGGATGTGCTTGAGGATTGGTCCATGGGAGAACAGTCGTATACCTATTGTATCCGGCAGTATGCATACAGATACGTTGCCGATTATGACCGTGAACGTTTTATAGAGGCTACCAAGCTCTCCGTATTGCTGGATGTTTTAAAGGGGCAGAGTGATTATTATATCGAGTATGATGTGGTTGTCGATGGAAAGACTATGCAATATCAGGGCAAATTCACCATTTCCGATGACAAGCAGTTTGAAAATCACATGCTGATATCCATCCGCGATATTACACAGAGTACGAAGGAGAGAAACGAAAAAGAAAAGGAACTCGCAGATGCAAAGAGAATGGCAGAGTCAGCGAATAAAGCGAAGACAACATTCTTATTTAATATGTCGCATGATATACGAACTCCGATGAATGCGATTATCGGTTATACGAATCTGCTGGAAAATCATCTGGATGATCCGGAAAAAATCACAAAATACATACAGAAGATACGGTATTCCAGTGATTTTTTGCTCTCGCTCATTAACAATGTTTTGGAAATGGCACGGATTGAAAGCGGAAAAGTGATGCTGGATGAGACTCTCTGGAATGTCGAACAGTTCAATGATACCTTGATTTCGGTTTTTGAAGAACAATTTGCGCAGAAGAAGATTACCTTTACGAGACAGATTGATGTTGTACATACAGATGTGGCTTGCGATGCATTGAGATTGAAACAAATTTATCTGAATATCCTGAGCAATGCCGTAAAGTATACACCGGAGGGTGGAAGTGTTACGATGGTTCTCAAGGAACTGCCTTGCGACCGTGAGGGATATGCCCTGTATCAGTGCAGTGTAAGCGATACAGGAATCGGAATGTCCGAAGATTTCTTGTCGCATATTTTTGAAGAGTTTACCAGGGAGTCTACCGTTACCGACAGCAAGATTGCCGGTTCCGGTTTGGGAATGCCGATTGTGAAGAAACTGGTAGAACTTATGGATGGTACGATTGATGTGGAGAGTCGGTTAGGCCGGGGGTCTACGTTTACCGTGACGATTCCACATAGAATTGCGAGTAGAAGATCCAAAGAGGAAATTCGCAGACATGTACAGGACTATTCGGATGTGGGATTTGAACACAAACGCATCCTGCTTGCGGAAGATAATGATATGAATGCGGAAATCGCTGAAGAAATTCTGAAAAGTGTAGGGGTTGAGGTAGAACGCGCCCGGGATGGAATCATCTGTGTCCATATGGTTCAGGAGGCGGAGGAACACTATTATGATATGATATTGATGGATATCCAGATGCCGAATATGAATGGATATGAGGCTTCGCGAAAAATTCGCAGACTTCAGGGAGAAAAAGCACAGATTCCAATCGTTGCGATGACCGCTAACGCCTTTGAGGAAGATAAGAAAAATGCACTGGACGCAGGTATGAACGGACATGTCGCAAAGCCGATTGAGATTCCGAGGCTGATGGAAGTGTTGCAAAAATATTTTGGAAAGTAATGTCTATGAAGGAACACATGAATACAATCAACAACGGGAAAGCCGGAGGATAAGGTAGTGGGAAAAACCATATTAGAACTACAATTAGAAACATATAAGAAGAAAATAGAGATTATGGAGCATGCATTGTCTGCCAGTGCAGGTGCATATTACAATATCAACCTTACGCAGAATCTCGTCCCGGGAACCATGTATCAGGTGATTGATGATGTGGAGTATAGTATCAACGAAGCGATAGGTTTTTCGGATGACTGCCTATATGAGGATGTCATAGAATATTGGGGAAATCAATTATCGGAGGATGAAAAGCCGGATTATTTTGCTTTCTTTGACCGCATACATCTGGAAGAATGTTTTAATGCGGGAAATGATCATATCTATCATCGTTATTGGACGAAGGATTCCCTTGGACAACCCATGCTTGCGGAGCAGCATATTGTGATGTACCGGGACTGCGTCAATCAGGATCTGCTGGCGATTACCTATGTTCTGGATCATACAAAGATTGAGGAACTTCACACCAGTAATGTCCGACAGAGAAAACTGTTGGAAGAAGATGTTCGGAAGATAGAAGGGCTGGCAAGCCAGTATTCCATTTTATTTTATATTAACCTCGATACCAATGAGTATTCAGAATTTCGTAGTGAGGAATCAGAGTATCCGAATATGTCTGAGGAAAAGGCAGAACAGAAAAAAGATTTCTTTGGAAGCTTCAGGCAGCATGTTGTTTCCAATGCGCTTTTGGATTTTCGGGATGCGCTCGAACAGTTTGCGGACGAGAGTTATATCCGCGAACTTTTGCATGGCAGAAAACGATATGCATACAGGTTTCAATACAAAACAGAAAATGATGAGAACAAGTGGATGGAGCTTGTGTTGATTAAATTTGCAGCGGTAAATGAAGAACCTTCCAATATTGCGTTTGCCTTTTTGGATGTTGATGAGGAAGAACGGGCGAAGGAGGGACAGAAAAAAGCACTTGTGGATGCACTTGCCGCCGCAGAGCATGCAAACCGTGCCAAGACAGCCTTTTTGAACAATATGTCCCATGATATCCGTACACCTATGAACGCGATTATCGGATATACGGCACTGGCGGCATCACACTTGGACAATACAGAAACCATCCGTGATTATTTGATGAAGATATCAGTATCCAGCAGTCATCTGCTAAGCCTGATCAATGATGTGCTTGATATGAGCCGTATCGAGAGCGGAAGGGTAAAAATCGAAGAAAAAGAAGTACATCTTCCGGACGTACTGCATGACCTTCGAACCATTATACAGTCCAACATCTCTGCCAAGCAACAGGATCTGTATATCGACACTCAGGATATTGTCAATGAGGATATCATAACCGATAAGCTTCGACTCAATCAGATCTTGCTCAATATTGTGAGTAACGCAATCAAATTCACCGCTGTTGGAGGAACCATCAGTATCCGAATATCCGAGAAACCATGTAAGCTCAATGGATATACGACATATGAATTTCGAATCAAGGATAATGGAATCGGAATGTCAGAAGAATTTCAAAAGCATATATTTGAATCGTTCACAAGAGAGCAGACATCTACAGTCAGTGGTATTCAGGGAACCGGACTTGGTATGGCAATCACAAAGAATATTGTTGACATGATGGGTGGCAGTATCAGCGTGATAAGCGAAGAAGGCAAGGGAACGGAGTTTATCGTTGTGTTGGATTGCAAGCTTTCGGATACGATTGTCAAATATGAGCCGATTCCGGAGTTGCAGGGTGCACGTGCTCTGGTAGCCGATGATGATACGAATACCTGTATGAGTGTGAGCAAGATGCTCAAACAAATCGGTATGCGGGCAGACTGGACGGCTTCCGGTAAGGAAGCGATTGTAAGAGCCAAGGAAGCATACGATGAAGGGGATGAATTCAAAGCCTATATCATAGACTGGCTGATGCCGGATATGAATGGAATCGAGACAGTGCGACGGATTCGTAAGGTGATTGGAGATAGTACGCCAATCATCATATTGACAGCCTATGACTGGTCTGATATAGAAATGGAGGCAAGGGAGGCCGGTGTTACGGCATTTGTTTCCAAACCATTGTTTATGTCAGAACTGAGGGAAGTACTGACACGACCGGTTCGCTCGGAGGTACCGAAGAAAAAAGATATCAAAGATGTTTATTTTTCAGGCAAGAAAGTTCTTCTTGTAGAAGATAATGAGCTCAATCAGGAAATTGCAACCGAAATTCTACAGGAAGCAGGCTTTGTGGTAGATGTTGCAGAAGATGGAATTGTGGCGGTCGATAAGGTCGTAACAGCGCAATCGGATTGCTATGATCTGATTCTCATGGATATTCAGATGCCAAAGATGAATGGATTTATGGCTACGCGGGAAATCAGAACATTAAGTGATAATCGAAAGGCCAATATACCGATTATCGCAATGACAGCAAATGCCTTTGATGAAGATAAGAAGAATGCCTTTGAATCCGGGATGAATGGATTTGTTGCAAAACCGATTGATGTCGATAATTTGCTGCGTACGTTGGCAGACATTCTTCGATGACATTTGAAACAATAGTATGTCAAATATACTCCATGATTAGGATGGATAAAAGTTTTCGAATACGAGAATTAGGAGAGAGTGGATGGCTATGGCACAAAAACTGATTTTAAATGTAGAGGATAATGAAATGAGCCGTATCATGCTGACGGATATCCTGTCAGAAGGGTATAAGGTAATCGAGGCAGAAAACGGACAGGAAGCATTGGAAATTTTAAAAGAGAAAAAGGATGAGATTTCTTTGATTCTTCTGGATGTTATGATGCCGGTGATGGATGGGTATACATTCCTTGATCGAGTAAAGGAAGATGAAGAATTGGCATTAATTCCGGTGATTGTCATGACGCAGAGCAACCGGGAAGAAGATGAAATCGCAGCCTTGTCACATGGAGCTACGGATTTTATCCCAAAGCCATATCGACCGCAGGTTATTTTGCACCGGGTTGCCAATCTCATCAAGCTTCGGGAACACGCCGCCATGGTGAATCAGTTCCGGTATGACAGGCTGACCGGACTGTGCAGTAAAGAGTTTTTCTATCGAAAGGTTCGAAAGTGTCTGGATGCCAATCCGGATCGTGCCTATACCATCGTGTGTTCCAATATCGAGAATTTTAAGCTTTACAATGATTCATTTGGCAGAGAAGCCGGAGACCAGATGTTGAGAGACTATGCGGAATGTGCACAGAAGATGCTTGCCGACCGGGGAATCTGCGGGAGATATGGAGCAGATCGTTTCCTGTTTCTGGTGGAATCAGAGCAGGAGAAAAAGGATCGTGCAAACTTCTTTCAGAATGTTGAAGCAGGGGAAGTTGAGAAGACGCAGAATCTGTCACTCAAATGGGGAATCTATGAGATCTCTGATCCAACCATTCCGGTTGAGAAGATGTGTGACCGTGCGCTTTTGGCTGTCGACAGTATCAAGGGACAATACAACCAGATCATGGCAATTTATGATGATACACTGCGCAGTAAGCTCTTACAGGAAAAAGCAATCACAGATATCATGCGTACATCACTTGACAATCGTGAGTTTAAGGTGTATCTGCAGCCAAAATACAGATTGGATGATGAAAGCATGATTGGTGCTGAGGCGTTGGTTCGCTGGATTCATCCGGAGTGGGGATTTATGTCGCCGGGAGATTTTATACCGCTGTTTGAAAAAAATGGATTCATTACTGATTTGGATCAATATGTGTGGGAGCAGGTCTGTAAGAAACTGAAGAAATGGAAAGAAATGGGATATCCGTTGTTTCCGGTGTCTGTCAACGTGTCCCGTATGGATGTCTACCAGATAAATCTGTGTGAGACGCTTGTCGGAATTGTTCAAAAGTATGGAATTGATCCTGGATATCTGCATCTTGAAATCACAGAAAGTGTGTATGCAGAGAACCCTACTCAGCTGATAGAAACTGTGGAGGAGTTGCGCAAAGAGGGGTTTGTGATTGAGATGGATGATTTTGGCAGTGGATATTCATCCCTCAGTATGCTCAATCAGATGAAGATTGATATTCTCAAGCTGGACATGAAGTTTATTCAAAACGAGATTGCAAAGGATGCGGAACAAAGCATTCTCGGATATATCATCAATATGTCCCATGGAATTGGCATGCAGGTAGTTGCGGA
>JBJENA010000046.1:0-3844 GCA_051879955.1 Wujia sp. | reverse complement strand
TCCGGAAGCGGTTGGACAGGACAACCTTTGATTGTACAATGGCCGGCAGAAGTAAAAAAACATATGAATATGTATGATTGGGCCAAAGAGAAGGAAGATCTTGTGGAAGTCATTTATGCATGTATGGATGGATATGTATACTTCTTAGATTTGACGACCGGAGAACCAACCAGAGATTCTATGAATATTGGATATACGTTTAAGGGTGCAGGTGCATTGGATCCCCGTGGGTATCCGATTATGTATCTTGGCGCCGGCATTAACAGTAATCAGGGAACGGCGAGAGTTTTTGTGATTAATCTGCTCGATTGTTCTGTGATGTATACATTTGGTAATTCAGATGGATTCGCACCAAGAGGTGGTGTAAGCTTTTTTGATTCCTCTGCATTGGTAGATGCAGAAACAGATACATTGATTTATCCGGGTGAAAATGGAGTTATATACTTCGTAAAGCTTGGAACCAATTACAATGAAAAAACAGGAAAGCTGAGTATCAATCCTACGCAGACCGTGAAATGGACATATTATACACATCGTAATGGGACTTCATACTGGTATGGTATGGAAGACAGTGCGGTTGTTTACAAGGGATATTTATATATCATGGATAACGGCGGAGACTTTATGTGCCTCGATTTAAATACTTTACAGCTTGTGTGGGTACAGGATTCGTTGGATGACTCCAATGGAAGTCCGGTTTTGTCGGTAGAGGATGATAAGGTATATCTGTATGCGAGTACATCTTTCCATCTTGGATGGAGAAGTTCTGGCTCTGCGCAGGTTCCAATCTGGAAAATTGATGCAGAGACCGGTGAGATTATCTGGCAGACAGAATATGAGTGTCAGTCATTGGAAGATCTTTCGGGTGGCGTGCAGTCTACGATTGCGACTGGTCGTGATGGACTGGAAGATTATATCTACGTCACCGTATCCAGAACAGGCGGTATGCATAATGGTGTATTGAGCTGTCTGTCAAAAAAAGACGGTAAGATTATGTGGGAGCATGAGGCGGCATATGCATGGTCTTCACCGGTATGTGTTTATAATTCCGATGGTAGCGGAAAAGTGATTTATTGTAGCAGTAACGGAAAAATGTATTTGTTAGATGGATTGACAGGTGAACAGTTGGATGCAGAAGTATTGAGTGAAGGTGTGATTGAAGCATCTCCTGCTGTATATAACAACTGTGCGGTTGTCGGTACAAGAAACTGCTCGATAAAGGGTATATGGCTTAAGTAGTTTGAATTTGCAAAGATAAATAGGAGTGGAGCATGAAATTCGTGTTTTTTGGGTGTTTGGTTCTCACACTAATCCCCTTGATAATATGCGTATATCAACTTCAAAAAGTAGAAAAAACGCCATTACGTACGACAGCGTATTTTGTTGTAAATTCTGTAATGGTTGTGATTATGCTTTATGGAATGACATTGATGACATTGAACAAGGCTATGGCGTTGTTTCTTTATAGTGTCTTTTATTTGGCAGTTGATTTTATGGCATTTTCGCTTTGCATGTATGCGATTTGTTATGTGGATATCAGGGAACGGGTCAAACATATTAAGGCGTATATGTTAATTGCTCTTATCATAGATGCTATCTTGATGGTCGTAAATGCATTTAAAGGAAATGTATTTACAATTGAACGATGTGTGGATGCACAGGGGAATCCTTTTTACAATGATGCCTCTCGTGGTAATTTGTATTTGATACACGTATTTGCCTGCTATATTTTTATTTGCTTTGCCTTCGGAATATTGGTTTATCGTTTCCTTCATTGTCCGAAAAGTTTTCGAATCAAATACAAATCGATTCTTTATACCTTGATTGTGACAGCCGTTGTAAATACGTTGTATCTTGTGATTGGTAATTCTTTTGATTTCTCACTGATTTGCTATGGCCTTGTTGCCGTAGCAATCATATACTTTACATTTTTCCATATCCCGATGGGGCTTATGGAGAAGATGCTTGCATTGTTTATCAAGCAGATGGATGATGCAATTGTTTGCTTTGATATCAAGGGGAAATGTTTGCATTACAATGATAATATTACAAAGATATACAACGAAGCCAGTCCTTCTGCGCTCGAAAAAATATTCCAGGTTTGGCTGGATGGAAAAAAAGTGGAAGAAACAACGGACCGTCAGTGGGAAGAAGCAAGGGAGATAGACGGAGACGAACATATCTTTGCGTGTAGTTATAAAAGGTTGATGCACAATGGTCGTTGCATCGGAGGATTCTTCTTACATCATGATAAGACAGAAGAACTTCGTCGTGTCAATCAGGAAAAATACCGGATTAGTCATGATCGGCTTACCGGTGTACTCAATCAGGAATTCTTCTATAAGGAAGCAACAAAGATGTTGGACGAGCATGCAGATGAAGGTTATGTGCTGGTTTGTACAGATATCAATGACTTCAAGATTGTCAATGATATTCTGGGTGAAGAAAAGGGCGATGAGATTTTGGCACATATTGCGGAAACCCTGTCACTTTTGATTCCAAAAGACGCTTTGTGTGGGCGAGTAGGCGGAGATCGTTTTGCAATCTGTATGAAGAAGGATGATTTCGAAGAAGGTGTATTTCGTAAAGAGTTGACGAAGATTGAGAGATTGGATGGTAATGATAATTTCCGGTTACGTATTTACATCTGTATATACGAGATTAATACCAAAGATTGTGAAGTATCCGTTATGTGCGACCGTTCGTTTATTGCGTTGAAATCGATAAAAAGTGATGCGGAAAAGCGAATTATTTACTATGATGATACGATCCGTCAAAAAAGCGTTCGTGAGCAAAATATTATTACATCCTTTGCAAAGACATTGGCAAGTGGCCAGTTTACGTTTTATGTTCAGCCACAAATGAGTGTGGACGGAAAAGTACGAGGCGGCGAAGCACTGGTGCGATGGATTCATCCGGAGAGAGGGCTTGTTCCACCGGGAGAGTTTATTGAGATTTTCGAAAGAACCGGACTGATTAGTAAGTTAGATGTCTATATTTGGGAGCAGGTTTGCAGACAGTTACGTGACTGGAAGAATGAGGGCCATCCGGAGTTGTATTTGTCCGTTAATATATCACCAATTGATATATTTTATCTGGATATTTACAAAACAATCACTTCTTTAGTGGAAAAATATGAGATTAATCCAAAGAATTTGAAATTGGAAATTACGGAAACTGCGGTTTTAACAGATATGCAGAAAACAAAGAAGCTGATAAGTCGTTTACGTGGATATGGCTTTATTGTGGAGATGGATGACTTTGGAAGTGGATATTCTTCTTTGAATATGTTGAAGGATATTCAGATTGATACGATTAAGCTTGATATGGGATTTCTTCGTTCGGCGAATAAAGAACGAAGCTTCCTCATTTTGAAGAATATTATTCAGCTTTCTAAAAATCTTGGTTTGGAGATTATTTCGGAAGGTGTAGAAACGAAAGAACAGGTAGATCGTCTGACGCAGATGGGATGCGATGTATTCCAGGGATATTATTTTTCAAAACCGATGTCGATTTGGGATTTTGAGGATGCGTATGTACCTGCCAATTAGGAAAAAGGGAGTATTTTTTTGAGAGATTCATATTTGTTATTGTTACTTGCAACGATACTTATGTTAGTGTTTTGCATGTACAGGTTTTCAAAAATTGAACATAGTAAGCTTCAAAGGGATGTCTTTCTGATTTTGCTTACCGCGGTTTTAGCGATTGGATTTGTGACAATAAGCGTGGTGGCTCCAAACCGAACGGTTGCATTATGTATGCAAGGCTTTTATCAGATCAATATGACTTTTCTGATGGTATACTTCATTCTGTTTATTCGGGATTTGGCTCAGGCGTTTTCTGT
>JBJENA010000045.1:0-16265 GCA_051879955.1 Wujia sp. | reverse complement strand
ACCATGCTTGCGCCGCCAAATTGACGTAACATATCATTAAGTGCACCGTCATGCTCTGTCAGATAAAAATCAATCCCCTTTTCCTGCAAAAATCTTACCAGCGAAACCAAACGGTCTACCGCCGTAATATCTACCGTTCCGATTCCTCTTGCGTCCACTATCACGCATCTTGTATCCTCTTTGATTGCCTGTTTGATATCCTGTTCAAACCGGTCAATATTCGCAAAGAACAGGTTTCCTCCAAACCGGTAAATCACTGCTCCCTGAATCGCTCTTGCATTGCTGTTTCTCTCCAAAGAATAGAAATTGCCATGTCCGGGAATGCGTCCCACAAAGCTTCGTGGTGGATTTGCTGCACGGATAGACACCTCAAAAAACGAGAGGACACAGCCGATCATAACACCATTGACCGTACCAAACAGCAACACACCCATAAAGGAAATCATAAACACAACCCACTCGCTCTTGCAGGTCTTCCAAAGTCTTCTCGAAAGCGGAAGCTCCAATATACCAATCAAAGCGGTCAACACGATACCGGTCAAAATCGGTACCGGCAAAAAGCGAAGATACGGGGTTGCAAACAATAAAATGAGCAACATCGTCAGCGCACTGCTTAGTGACATCAGCTGCGATCTGCACCCAAATGAATCTGCAATACCACTTCTTGACACGGAACCATTGATCGGTGCACAACCAAACGCACCACTGACAAAATTCATCCCCGCATATGCGATAAGCTCAGCGTTCGAATCCAGATCATCCCCATATTTCATGGCATAATTGCCCGATGCAAGCAAGGTCTGTGCCATGATGACCAGAGCGATACTGAATGCTTCAAATACCACTTCCGTCACAGAATTCCCTATCAGTGTCCAGTCCGGCCACATCAGCTTTGGTAATCCTTTTTCCACCTGAGGAAGCAAAGCAACGCCATATTGATCCAGCCGGAATATCATTTGCAAAAGTGCTCCCACCACCAGCATAATCGCCGTCATCGGAACCTTTGGAATCCACTTCTTGCAAAGTAAGATAACCACGACCGTTCCAAATCCGAGTGCAAAGGAAAGCGGATGAAACTTCGGACTTTCCTCTACGATATTGACAAGCAAGGCAATCAACGTTCCCATGCCCGGTTTCCCACCAAACAGCTTTGGAATCTGCATCAAAATAATCGTGAGACCCACACCGGTGATAAATCCACCCATCACCGGTGTGGAAATGTATTTGACGATTCGTCCTGCTTTTAGGAAATAAAATATCAAAAACCAGCATCCAACCAACAGGGATACAATCGGAACCACGGAAAGCGCTTCCTTGCTCTCCGCTGCAATGCCCATCTGCGCAAGCAAGCTTGCGACCATGACCGCCGGCATCGCATCCACACCCACCACAAACTGTGGTGAGGTCGTAAGAAATGCGAACACCAAAATCGGAAGCAAGGAGCCATACAGACCATATACCACCGGAAGTCCTGCGATGGAGGCATATCCCATCGAAATCGGGATGGAAACGAGCGCAACCACTACACCGGTCAGGATGTCGCGAAGCGGATGCCCGGATGTAAAATTGTTCTTTAATCGATTGATATATTGCACAGTATCATCTCTTTTCTTTGTTATTCACAAAGAAGTACAAAGGCTTCACAACCTGCAAAAGACACCTTTGTATCTCCTGCCTTTGGCGAACCTACGGGTTCCAACGTATTTGATAACAGTACTTCTTTGATTGGATACTTCAGTTCAAGTTCTACCGATGTTTCTCCAAAGTTTGCAACAACCAGAATCCTTGTTGCATCGTCCACACGATAGTATGCCATGACATTCTCTGCGTCCGCAAACGCCGGCACAAACTCACCGTACGTAAACACTTCTTTATATGGTACACTCTTACGCAAAGCGATCAGTTTTCGATAGAAATTGAGTACCGAATCCTCCCTGTTTTGCTGGCTTTTTACATTGATTTCTTTGTAATTATCATTTACCTTTAACCAAGGTGTACCGGTTGTAAATCCTGCCTGCGGCTTGTCACTCCACTGCATCGGTGTACGCGCATTGTCACGACTAAACCTACTACAGACCGCCAACGCTTCCTTGTCCGACAAACCTGCACGTAGCGCAAGCTGATATTGGTCGATGGTGTTGATGTCATTGAACTCCTCGCAAGCATTCCACACGGCATTACGCATACCGATTTCCTGCCCCTGATAGATAAACGGAATTCCACGCAACAACAAATTCACCATCGCAAGCATCTTTACGCCCTGCTCGTTTCTTGCATATGCCGGAAGGTATCTCGAGGCACCTCTTGGTTCGTCGTGATTTTCGATTATATTTGCTTCCATGCCACAGTGCTGTACCTCTAATTGTGAACGAAAAATCGTCTGTCTCCATGTTGTAAAATCGATATCCGGTGCATCATACCATCCGTGTTTTCCTTCACTCAAGCAATGCGCACTAAAATCAAATATCGTAGAAAAATAGCCATTGTCAGCGATGAAATGCGCAAGCTCACCTTCCTTCATATTGAAAACCTCTGCCACAGTAAATGCATCATGCTTTGCAAAGGTTTCATCCCGAAGCTCGGCAAGGAATTCGCCCACACCATCCACCTTGTCAACCATATGGACGCATGATGCCATCCCATCCGGACCATCCGGTTCTAAATCCGGGAATTCCAAGTCCTTTTTGATATTGATAATCGCGTCAATTCGAAAACCGGCAAGTCCTTTTTCCAACCACCAATTGACCATATCATAAAGTTTTTTTCGCAATACCGGATTCTCCCAATTCAAATCCGGCTGTTCCTTCGCAAACATGTGGAAGTAGTAAAATTGTGTTCCCGGAACCTTCTCCCAACAGCTGCCTCCGAAATAAGAGCGATAATTACTTGGCGGATTGCCATTCTTTCCCTTCCGAAAATAGAAATAATCCGCGTATTCTCCCTCCGGGTCCTCCAACGCTTTTTGAAACCAGATATGTTCACTGGAACAATGATTGATCACCAAATCCATGATGATGTACATATCACGTTTCTTTGCTTCTTCCAATAATTCGTCGAACTCTTCCATGGTACCGAATTCCTCTGCAATCGCATAATAATCCGATATATCATATCCCTGGTCAACAAAAGGAGATTTGTATATAGGCGAAAGCCAGATAATATCAACCCCTAAATCCTTTAGATAATCCAGCTTCGAAATAATGCCTCGCAAATCCCCGATTCCATCTCCGTTTGTATCCAAAAAACTCTTTGGATAAATCTGATAAGCCACCTTGTCATGCCACCACTTCTTATTCATCGCTGTCTGTTTGTCCCTCCTGTTCTTTCCAATGATACACAATACTAACTTCTATTATATAGGAATCCGATTATCTTGCAATATGTCAAAAGCACAAAAAATAAGGAAACATCTTGGTCCAGATGTTTCCTATCTTCGACTTTCTGCGGAACCTAATTTTCAGATTCCAATTTTTCTTCGATATCATCAACCGGCGGTTCCAAACCTTCGATTGTGATGCCATTTTTCGTGGCATAATCCCACAATGCCGCGTGAATGGCTTCCTCTGCAAGTAAAGAGCAATGCACCTTTACCGGTGGCAATCCATCAAGCGCTTCCATCACAGCCTTATTTGTCACCTGCAAGGCCTCTTGCACAGTTTTTCCCTTTACAAGTTCCGTTGCCATGGAGCTTGTTGCAACCGCAGCCCCACAGCCAAAGGTCTTGAATTTCACATCCTGTATGACACCCTGATCGTCAATGTCCATATACATGCGCATGATATCGCCACACTTGGCATTTCCCACGGTTCCCACGCCACTAGCATCTTCAATCTCCCCGACATTACGGGGATTGGTAAAGTGATCCATAACTTTTTCACTGTACATCTTACTGTCCTCCACTCTTAACAAAGTCTTCATATAAAGGTGACATCGAACGCAGACGTTCGATAATCTGTTTTAATTCGTCCACCACGAAATCCAGCTCTTCAACCGTCGTTTCTTCTGACAACGAAATACGCAGCGATCCATGTGCAATTTCATGTGGAAGTCCAATGGCAAGCAGGACATGACTTGGGTCCAAGGAACCCGAGGTGCAGGCAGAACCACTCGATGCACAGATGCCCTTTTGATCGAGCAAAATCAGCATCGATTCACCCTCGATAAAGCGAAAGCAAAAGTTCGCATTGCCCGGCAAACGATTGGTCGGATGTCCATTTAATCTTGTATGCGGAATCTCTGTCAACACGCGCTCTATGAGATGATCGCGCTTTTTTGCCAATGCCACAAGGTCCTGCTCCAATGTCTGCCCCGCAAGCTCCGCCGCCTTTCCCAAGCCGACGATACCCGGTGTGTTGATTGTACCCGCACGCTTTCCACGCTCCTGTGCACCACCATGGATGAACGAAGAAAGCTTCACACCCTTTCGCACATACAATAGGCCCACGCCCTTTGGACCACCAAGCTTATGACCACTCGCGGACAGAAAATCAATATGCATTTCCTCTACATCCAATGGAATATGTCCATACGCCTGAACCGCATCCGTGTGGAACAACACGCCCTTTTCATGTGTAATCGCACCAATTTCTTTCAATGGCTGAATCGTTCCGATTTCGTTGTTCGCAGCCATAATGGATACCAGGATTGTATCCTCCCGAATCGCACGTTTGAGCTCTTCCAAACGAACGGTTCCATCGGCATCCACATCCAGATACGTGATTTCATATCCCTGTTTTTCCAGATATTCGCAGGTGTGCAAGATCGCGTGATGTTCAATCTTGCTCGTGATAATATGCTTTCCCTTTTTCGCATAATTTTCTGCCACGGACTTTAATGCCCAGTTATCACTCTCACTTCCACCGGCCGTAAAATAGATTTCGCCCGGCTGCGCATGGATTAAGGCAGCAGCCCGATTTCTCGCTTCTTCCACCGCCTGTTTTCCCTCTTGCGCAAAGGTATAGATTGCAGAAGGATTACTATAGTTTTCTCTAAAATATGGCAACATTTCCTGCAGCACTTCCTCTTTTACCTGCGTGGTTGCCGCATTGTCCAGATAAATATATCTACTCATCATCTTACCCCCTTTTCCTGTCACAGTTTTTGTAACATTCCTATTTTGTTTCACTACGTAGATTTTATACATTTTATAAACCTACTATTTTAGTATGTTTTCATTTCGTGACATATCATAACATGTTTCGCACCATGTGGGGTAATTGTTATATCTTATTAAGTCCTATAATCCGAGATTATAACCCGCTTAGTATTCATCCAGAAAATGATGACGTTGCCCTTCCTTTTTGTAGGCAATCACCGTATTTAGATTTACATTTTCCACACTCTTGAAGATGTTTTTTTCCACAAATGGATTCGTCTTTTTGAGTGTCGCAATCAGATTCTTTATTTCCATTCGTTTCGAATCTGAACTTCCATCCTCATTGGTCGTGCAGCAAGTCTGCGTAAAATGGCAGGCACACCTAAGAAACCGAAGCTCATTGTAGTCTCTCCACTTACAGATATCTTCTTCACGCACGAGATAAAGCGGACGAATCAGCTCCATCCCTTCAAAATTCGTACTGTGAAGTTTTGGCATCATCGTCTGAACCTGACCACCATAGAGCATGCCCATCAGAATTGTCTCAATCACATCATCATAGTGATGTCCGAGCGCAATTTTGTTACACCCAAGGGCCTTTGCCTGACTGTAAAGATGACCTCTGCGCATCCTTGCACACAGGTAACAGGGATTCTTTTCTACCGTATCCACGGAATCAAAGATATCACTTTCAAATATGGTAATCGGAATACCAAGTGCTTTCGCATTTTCTTCAATTAGGATGCGATTTTCTTTGTTGTATCCCGGGTCCATCACAAGAAAAGACAACTTGAAATCTACCTTGCGGTGTCTTTGAATCTCATGAAACAGCTTTGCCATGAGCATCGAATCTTTTCCGCCCGAGATGCAGACCGCAATATGGTCGCCCTCCTGAATCAGCTCATAGTTCTTACAGGCTTTTGCAAAGGGAGAAAAAATCTGCTTGTGAAATTTTTTGCGCAGACTCAGCTCCGCCCTTTCCTGTTTCTCATTTACCTGTAAATTTTGCGTTTCGTTCATGTTCGATTTCTCCTACATTCTACATAGACATTTTAATACATGAAAAACGTCAGCATATAATTGCTGACGTCAAAGATGAAGCAGAATACGGGAATCGAACCCGCCTCTCCAGCTTGGGAAGCTGGCATACTACCGATGTACTAATTCTGCAATCTCATCTAATATTAAAACATTCTTTGGAGCATTCGTCAATTCTTATTTTTCCATCTGCCTTATCAGATTATGTCCAGATGCGCAAATGCATGTGCAAGCCCATCTGCATCCACATCATCGGTAATATAGTCTGCACATTTTTTTATTT
Source organism: Wujia sp. (assembly GCA_051879955.1). Classification (GTDB taxonomy): domain Bacteria; phylum Bacillota; class Clostridia; order Lachnospirales; family Lachnospiraceae; genus Coprococcus_C. The sequence continues at coordinate 9,849 of JBJENA010000045.1, read as the reverse complement.
CCGGACCGCCATTTCCCATAGCAACTCCATATGCACAAGCTTCAAACATCGGGATATCAACCTTCGCATCGCCAAAGGCAATCGTATCCTCCACGGATGCATGGAGGTGTTTAAGCAACGCAGAAATCGCATAGGCCTTGGTGATATCCTTGACACCGATATCGCCAAACAAAGCAGTCTCTCCAACACCACCCCAGGTCCCATTTTGAAGGTCTGCAAAATGTTCCTTTGTGTCGACAAAATCCTGATACGTGCGAAGTGCATAGCTTATTTTGTTCACATCATCGCGGTAGAGTTCACCATCAAAAATCATATCCGGAAATACATCTCGAACTGCGATATCAAAAAATGTTTTCCCCTTTCGTTTGCTATATTCACGAATTGCATCTAAAGCATCTACTTCAAAGCTCTCACTCGCATAAAGTCCGGAATTGCTCTCCAGATAAAATGCAAGATTCTTCTCGTGCAACCAATCCACAATCTCTACACACTGCTCGTAGGAAAGCATCTGATGTAGCAATACCTGTCCGTGATATTCCACATAGCTTCCATTTCCACCGATCATACCATCCAGTCCGATATCCCAGATATTCTGGTAGACTTCTGCACGACTTCTTCCCGTACAGATAAAGACAAGGTGTCCATTTGCACGCGCTGTTCGAATCGCATCCACAGCGGATTGCGGCAGGTTGTTTTCATAATCAACCAAAGTTCCATCGACATCGATAAACAATATCTTTCGCATATCTTATACCTCCCGTATTGCCTTTCGCACAGCCAGCACACTGTTTGGGGATACCGACAATTCATCGATGCCCATCTCCAAAAATGTTTTCGTGAGCGATGTATCTGCAGCAAGTTCTCCACAAATACCTGTCCAGATTCCTGCCTTGTGTCCATTTTCACAAACCATCTTGATAAGCCGGAGAATTGCCGGATGATGTGCGTCTGCAAAAGCTTCAATCTTTGCATTCTGACGGTCAATCGCAAGTGTATACTGTGTCAGGTCATTCGTGCCAATACTAAAGAAATCCACTTCTTTTGCAAGCTCATCTGACATAATTGCAGCAGCAGGTGTCTCGATCATAATCCCCTGTTCCACATTTCCAATTCGGATGCCTTCTGCAATCAATTCCTCCTGTACACAAGCCGCGATTTCCTTAATTTTCCGAACCTCCTCCAAAGAGATAATCATCGGATACATAATTGCCAGATTGCCAAATGCGCTCGCACGAAACAACGCGCGAAGCTGGGTCCGGAAGATCTCCGGCTCAGACAAACAGATGCGAATGGCACGATATCCAAGAGCCGGATTTTCCTCGTGTTCCAGATGGAAATAATCCACCTGCTTATCTGCTCCGATATCGAGTGTACGGATAATGACCTTCTTGCCGCCCATAGTTTCAACCACCTTTTTGTAGGCCTCAAACTGCTGTTCTTCTGTCGGGTAGTTGTCACTTTCAAGATATAAAAATTCCGAACGAAACAGTCCGATACCGCCGGCATCATTTGCCAGAACTGACGCGAGGTCACTCGGATTTCCGATGTTCGCATAGAGATTGATTTTCTGTCCGGAGGAAGTGATATTTTCCTTGCCCTTTAACTCCTGCAAGAGGATTTTTTTCTCTTCCTCTGCTTGTTTTTTCTCTTGATATTCTGCCAGGGTATCCGCATCCGGATTGACGATGAATGTACCATGAAATCCGTCCACAATACCCATACAACCATCCATAGATGCATCGATTTTCGTTCCAATCAATGCCGGAATGCCCATCGTTCTGGAAAGAATTGCGGTATGGGAATTGGAACTTCCATATCTGGTTACAAATGCAAGCAACAAACTCTTATCCATCTGCACGGTCTCTGAAGGAGCCAGATCTTCTGCAATCAAAATCACCGGTTCCTCACCGATATTGCCGGTATCCGAAACTCCACTCAGGATGCGAATGACGCGTTCTGAGATATCCTTGACATCTGCACTTCTCGCCTTGAAATAATCATCGTCCATGCTTGCAAACATCTCCTGAAAATTATCTCCGGTGATTGCTACTGCATATTCTGCATTGACACCTTGCAGCTCGATGATGTTCATAACCGAGTCATTGTAGTCTTCATCTTCGAGCATCATCGCATGTACATTGAAGATTTCTGCATGATCCTCGCCAACCTTGACTACGGCTTTTTCATACAATCTATTTAATTCCACAATCGCAGTTTCTTTCGCTGATTCGTATCTTTGCTTCTCATATTCGATGTCCGAAACCGAAACGCGCTGCACCTTATTTTCCACTTTTGCATAATACCGAATCTTTCCAATTGCGATTCCGCTGCATACTGTTTTTCCTTCTAATCGTTCCACTGCGAACCCCTCCTTATATCAAACCAAAGTGCTGCATAGCAAATTCAATACCATCTTCCAAAATATTTTTCGTTATGTAATCTGCACATTGTTTGACCTCCTGTCTGGCGTTACCCATTGCAATTCCGGTTCCCGCAAACTGCAGCATATCCAGGTCATTTGGTCCATCCCCAAAAGCATAGGTGTCTTCCACCCGTATATTATAGTTGTCTATATATTTTTTGATACCGGATGATTTATTGACTGCGCGCATTGTGATTTCGCCATCGGTCAATGCATTTGCTTCCAAACTGGAGGATACGACATCACAGGTTTCTTCCAGCTCCCTCGCAAGACGTGTTACACTCCACTTTGAATCAAAGTATAGGAATTTCTGAATATCGTTTCGCGCTTCAAAATGAGTCGCAATCTCATATTCTCCCATAATCTGATAGATCCGCGCCGCATCCATCCCTGCCTGCTCAAACTGTCCAATCAGGTAATTTCGACATTCCTCGTTTAACACCAAATGGTTCTTCGTCATACCCGCAAGCTTCGCTCCGGCGCGCCCTGTTGTCTCCACAATCTGTTCTATCACGTTCCCTGACACACACTGTTCAAACAGCACGCCCTCCGGGGTCTCGACGTAAGCACCTGCTGCGCCAATCACTCCATCAAATAACGCGAGCAGACTCCGATAAATCTGATACTTTGCACGCCCTGTGCAAAGCACCAGTTTATGTCCATTGGCATGAGCCAGCATCAACGCACGCTTGGTTGATGCCGGCATCTGTCCGGAAAAATCATATAAAGTTCCATCAATATCAAAAAATAACGCTTTACTCATATCTTATAAATTCTCTTTGAAAAATGTCTCCATCTCAATGACTGCTGCATCTTCATCGTCACCTTCTACCTTGACGGTCACGGTCTCGCCCTTCTTTACGCCGAGCGCCATAACTGCCATGAGCTTCTGTGCTTCTGCGCTCTTTCCATCCTTCTCTATGACTACCTTGGATGCATATTCCTTTACCTTCTTTGCAAGAAGTCCCGCCGGACGTGCATGAATACCTACTTCATCTGTAATTGTATACTCAAAACTCTTCATATTCTAATCCTCCTTTTTAGATTTCTTCTCCGTTTGTTTCAATGACCTTCTTGTACCAGAAGAAGGAATCCTTCTTCTTTCTGCTGAGGTCGCCGGTGCCGTCATCGTATTTGTCAACGTAGACAAAGCCGTAACGTTTTGCCATCTCGCCGGTTGATGCGGATACCACATCGATCCAGCCCCATGGGGTGTAGCCCATCAAGTCGACGCCGTCCTTGACTGCTTCCTCCATCTCTTTGATGTGTTTGCGCAGGTAATCGATACGATAGCTGTCATGGATGCTGCCATCCTCTTCGAGCTTATCAAAGGCACCGAGTCCATTTTCAACTACCATCAAAGGAATCTGGTATCTTGCATATATTTCATTGAGTGCATAGCGAAGACCCTGTGGGTCGATCTGCCAACCCCAATCACTCGCTTCGAGATATGGATTTTTCACTCCTTGAATCAGATTTCCTCCTGTTGCATTGACACTATCATCCGTTGAGATACAGTTAGACATATAGTAGCTGAAGGTATAGAAATCAACCTTTCCCTTCATCAAAATGTCTTCGTCTCCCGGCTCCATTTTGATTTCGATACCATGTTCCTTGAAGAACCGCTTTGCGAAATACGGATACGCACCACGCACCTGTACATCCGAAGTGAACCAGTTCATTTTCTGCATTTCCTGCTGGCATGCAATCACGTCATCCGGCTTACAGGTATATGGATACATGGTTGCGAAGATACACATATTGCCCATCTTGAACTGTGGATAGTGCTCATGTGCGTAGGCAACTGCCAGTGCACTTGCGATAAACTGATGATGTAGTGCCTGATAATTCATCTGCAAATCTGATGGTACATCCATTACAGAACCTTCGTACCCACGGATGGTACCAAGAGAAAGCACGGCTCCCATGGTCGTGGTTCCGGCATTGATTTCATTGAAAGTCAGCCAATATTTCACCTTGTTCTGATAACGGTCGAAGATTGCCTTGCAATAGTTCATAAAATACTCGATGCAATCTCTGGATTCCCATCCATTGCAGGCTTCCACAAGTGCATATGGCATCTCATAGTGTGAGATGGTTACCAATGGCTCAATGCCATATTTATTTAACTCATCAAATACCTTGTCATAGAATGCAAGTCCTGCTTCATTTCCTTCGCTTTCCATACCTGTAGGGAAGATTCTGGTCCAGTTGATGGACATACGAAAAACCTTGAAGCCCATCTCATGTGCAAGCGCAATATCTTCCTTGTAATGATGATAAAAATCAGTTGCCTCACGGCTTGGATACAAGGTACCCTCCTCAAATTCTCTCGTGATACGCTTTGGTGTCGTGTGGGAACCATTGGTACAGTGATCCGAAACGGATGCACCTTTTCCATCTACGTCCCAAGCTCCCTCATATTGATTGGCTGCGGTTGCACCGCCCCACAAAAAATCTTCTCTAAATGCACTCATGTTCTTTTCCCTTTCTCATTTCTCCTATATTAATTCTAATAAGTTATCACCGATTGCAACCTGCGCTGCGGTTGTCGCAATGATATCTGTATATTCATCTGTATTGGTCACAATGACCGGTGTTGTCACCGGATGACCCGCTGCCCGAATCTTGTCCATATCAAAGGTCAAAAGCAGCTCACCCTTCTTTACACTGTCACCTTGTTTTTTTTGTGGTTCAAAGCCATCGCCATCCATCTCTACGGTGTCCATACCTACATGGATTAAAAGCTCTGCTCCGGAAGCACCGGTAATTCCGATGGCATGACCGGTTGGGAAGAAGGTTGTAATCACGCCATCGACCGGAGCATATACCTTTCCTTCTGCAGGCTCAATCGCAATACCCTTGCCCATCGCCTCGGAAGAAAACACCTCATCCTTGACTGCGGAAAGTGCTACCACACGCCCTTTAATTGGTGCAGCAACTGCTGTATCCTTGCTGTCAGCAGGTGGATTCTTTGAAGTATCATCTGCAACTACCTGTTTATCATCTTTATCCTTGTAGAAAATCAACTCCAAAATCAAGGATACAATTACACAAATGATTGATACTACAATACCGATAATCATCGGCTTGACATCCTTGGTATCCGGATTCAAAAACATCGTATAGGAGAATACGCCCATACCTGCCATCTGGTAATCACGAACACCCAGCATACAGAGCACCGCTCCCGCAACACCCGCAACCGCACAGGTTCTGAAGAATGGTGCCTTCTTCGGAAGTGTGATACCGTAAATTGCCGGTTCTGTCACACCCGCGATACCGGAAATAATCGCCGGTGGACACAGGCTTTTAAGCTTCTTGTCCTTTGTCTTAATCATGATACCCAGACATGCACCTGTCTGTGCGAATGTGGTACCAAGCATCGCTGTGAGGATAACCTCACCGATTAACAAACCATTTGCATCCAACAATGTCATATTTGAAAGTGCGATCGGAACCAATGCCCAGTGCAAACCAAACATAACCAAAATCTGCCAGAAGAATCCTACCAAAAGTCCCATCAGGATTGGGCTAAATGCATTGACTGCCTCAAATCCCATACCAAGATACTTTGAAATCTCGGAAGTAATCGGTCCGATTATCAGGAATGTCAGACAGATGGATACGGTACAAGTAATCAACGGAACCGTAAACAGCTTGATGGTATCCGGAATAAAACGCTTATACAATCTTTCAAACCATGCCGCAAATGCAACTGCACAGATAACCGGAAGCACAGTACTTGTGTAGTTTCCGGTTGATGGTGCGATAACCGGAATGCCAAACAGCTTTGAGATATCATAGGTTCCGTTGTTCAACATATATGGAGAAACCAAAGCCAAACCAATTAACAATCCTTCCATCTCCGGAAGCTTAAACTTCTTTGCTGCGGTAAATCCAAGGATAACCGGAAGGAAGTAAAACGCTGCATCGCCGATTCCGTATAAGATGTTGTAGGTACCACCTGCACCATCCAAGACACCGATGGTGGAAAACAATGCCATGAATCCTTTGAGGATACCACAGGCACACAACACACCGAGAAATGGTGAGAACACACCGGTAATGATGCTTACGAATGCATTGAACAGACTCTGCTTTTCCTTTGGTCCGTCCTCTTCCTCACCTGCTCCTCCGGATTTGAGAGACTTGCCCTCCAGATGTCCGACCGATACCACCGAGTCAAAAACATCCGGAACATGATTTCCGATCACAACCATATACTGACCTCCGGACTGTACAACTGTAACAACTCCGTCTGTCGCCTTTAAAACCTCTGTATTTGCCTTCGACTCATCCTTCAATTTGAAGCGAAGTCTCGTCACACAATGTGTGATACTGGTGATATTGTCCTTACCACCTACATTCTGGATAATAATTCTTGATAAACCATCATATTTACTAGCCATCCTGTCTCTCCTTTCTTATTCTCTCACGCTCTTTTTCTTGTTCAAACAAGTTTGTGATATAATCATAACAACTTGTTTGAACATATGCAACATTTTTTTGATATTTCGTCATTTTTCACATTACTTGTTTGAACATGTTGTGCACATTTACATATTTACGCACGCGATGCAATCATCTGGCATACGTTTTATACTATCTTTTTAGCGTGTGCAAAATATGGCAGAATATACATGCAACTTCATACACATATCCATTAGCGGAGATTTTCGAAAGAAAGCCATAAAAATAAGTCCCTACTTTTACAGTAGGGACTTGTTTCGTTTTATCTCACAAATCTCAAATGTCTTTTGCTTTCCCACACAACCTGTTTTACCTGGTGAGTTGCCTCACCATCCATATGTATCCACTGTGGCTCTTCTGTCACCAATCTCATCTTTTTACACCTGTAATTGGATATATCCTTGAACAGCAGATGCTTTTTGAAATAAACCATTACAACTGCAAGCAGAAGCTTCCACTTGGACATCCCCTTTACCACGCAGACATCCATGTATCCATCTGTTGGATTCGCTGCCGGGCAAAATGGCACGCCGCCACCTTCATACATATGATTCATTCCAACTGCAAAAAACAGCTTAGGAAGTTTTATCATCTCCCCATCATCCAGATACAGTTTTGCCCTTATCGTCTTCTTGGTAAATATCTGCTTCACACCGATTATGACATAAACGAGCTTGCCCAAATGCAACCTATTCAGTATTTTTTTCAGCCTGCTTCTGCTCACCTCTTCGCAGATATCCGCATCATATCCAACTCCGCAGCTGATAAGAAACCGTTTCGGACCTTTGTCATCTATTATTACCTCGCCATAATCCAGTTTGATTTCCTCCGGTTGTTCCAGAAGATGTGCTATTGCTTTTTCTATGTTCTTTTCAAGATTCATATTGCGCGCAAAATCATTTCCGGATCCATTTTGCACGCAGGATAGCGTGGTATGTTCAAAGTCCTCGATGCCATTTAACACTTCATTTAGCGTACCATCGCCACCGACAACCAAAAGTCTTGTATCAGATTTTAAAGTAAGAGACCGTGTGAGCTCTGTCGCCTCCCCGGGCGCATCCAAAACATGAGCCTCATACGCGACGCTCTTTTCATCCAATATTGTTTTTATCCTGTCCCAGGTTTCCATCCCTTTTCCGGAGGACGAAGCGGGGTTTATAATTACATGGTACATATTACTTCTGCCCTATCTTTTTATCAGCATGTAAAATATGCTGAATCAGCCATCCGATTAAGAATTCCATCAGACTCTCAAGATACACACCGGGATTCTCACCCACATCTTCTTCTCTGATGCCGTTAATTCTCGCAACAAATGCCTCATGCGCTCTCTTCTGCGCTTCCAGCCCTTGATAATGGATGCTTTCCATATACGCCTCTTCATCCGCAAAGTGGTGCACCGTATAGTCTTTCAATTCCTGTAATATTTCCATGATTGCATCGTAAGTGTCTCCTGACGCATAATCTTTAACCAAACGATTCGCACGTTCCAGAATTTCAAACAATACCTTATGCTCCTCATCTATCAGTTCAATCCCGGTCATATATTCCTGTGTAAACTCACAAGGGTTCTCACGAATCATCCATTCTTCAAGTGGAGGGAGTTTTCCTATCAGGCTATCGCTACCTATGATATGGTGATACAGCCATTTTGCCAGAAACTTCAGAAGCTCCTCCAGCAATTGTCTCTGCTGTTCCTCCTCCGCTATACTGTAAAAAGACCATTCTCTGATTTTTTCTCTAAAAAACATATGCTGCGTCCGTTGCACAACCACTTCAGGATCACGAATGCTCTCCATATAAGCTTCCTCATGTGCAAAATGCTCATCTGCATAGTTTTCCAGTTCATACAGAAGCTCTTTCAGCGCATTATAGTGATCGTCGACATATTGGTTATGCAGCATGTCAATTCCCTGATAAATCAGATTAAAAAGATGCTGATGTTCCTTATCAATCTGCTCGATTCCAATTTTACAATCATCTGTAAACTCAAACATTTTTCGTTTTCTCCCTATTTTGAATTTCACTTAAATACCCTAATTCAAATATTAGGTGCGAATTTATACTTTGTCAAGCGTCTATTTTGAGCAGGCAATATCCGTGCCGACAATAACTGCGGACTCACACCGCCAAAGATGGATTGACATATTTCACGGGCTGGGTCAAAATGCAGATGGTGAGCTCATCACCGCTGTTACATATTTAATTTTTCTGACAAAATACTATGACTAGTTATCGCCCCATATAAGTTGCATTTTTCGAGAATAATTCTCTAGGGTATGAAACAAACCAAGAATGTAAACTGTATTATCAAGAATCTTATAAACCAATATATAATCCATATCATTTACTTTTGCTTCTCGATAATGAAATGCACTCATAAATGGATCTTGACTCTCTCTATATATTTCAGGATTTGTTTCAAGATAATCATAGATTTCTTCGATTCCATCCAGCAAATGTGATGCAGCCTGATTACTCTTAAATTCTTTCATCAAATAACCAACTCTTTCATCGAGCAATCTATCCATTTCATCAGTGACAACTAACTTATAATGCATATTTCTCCCTCACAGATGCTATGGATGCTCTTGCATCCTTTACTTTACCTTCTTTCATTTGTTCTTCTGATATCATAAGACTTTGGTACATTTTCAAACGTTCTGAAATACCTTCAAAAGTTTCCATACTCATAATAACCATATCTCCATATCCATTTTTTGTTACATATACAGGTTCATCTGACTTGTGACACATCTCAGAAATTTCAGATGTATTCTTCAATTCTTTTATTGGTATAATCTTAGGCATTTCCGTCACCTCCATTTTTAATGTGATAATTATACCATAATTATACCACATATTCAACACACTATACTGTTAACTTCCAGTTTTTTTCGTCGTAAAGTGAATTTTTAAATTCCAGTTTTTTATCCCCCAAAAACACAAATCCG
>JBJENA010000044.1:0-16291 GCA_051879955.1 Wujia sp. | reverse complement strand
ATTTTTCGGTGTATCGTTCGGATATCACACCGCTGTTCTTTGTACGGCTGATTGGACATGTCTTTGGACATGCAAACTGGGCACATCTCTCCGGAAATATGATGCTGTTTTTGCTGCTCGGTCCGATATTGGAGGAAAAGTATGGCAGTTCTGATTTGCTGATTATGATATTGGTGACAGCGGCTATTTCCGGTCTGCTCAATATTGTATTGTTCCCGGAGATTGCACTTTGTGGAGCAAGCGGAATCGTATTTATGTTTATCATCCTTTCTTCTGCATCTTGTATGCATGATGGGAGGATTCCACTGACCATGATTTTGATTCTGATTATCTATTTGGGTGGAGAGATTATGGATGGTTTATTCCAAAAGGATAATATCTCACAATTCACTCACATCATAGGAGGATTAATCGGAGCATTCTTTGGATATATGGCAGGTAGAAATAAAAATGCATAAAAAAAGGGGCTAAGTAAATAGCCCCTTTTTTACGTTGCTTAATTTTTACCTGGGAAAGAACTTTCGTCCAAACCTTCGTCCTCGTCGATGGCATCATCATAAAGAATCTGTCCCATATCGAAGTCTACAGTGTCAAGCTTGCTGAGCACCTCGGCATCCGGATTGCGAGGAACAACTTCTTCCTTGAGCTTTTCCACCTGCTCTACGGTAAGTCCTGTCATCTCGGCAACATCTTCCACATCAAGACGTCCCTTCAACATACGGGTTGCCATATCATATTTTGCTTTCGTTGTATTGTTCATGTCATACCTCCTAAAGAAAATGCGATTTATAAAATACAGGTTACTTTGAGATTTGCTCCAGATATGCTTCGTTGATTGCAAGGATTTGGTTCATGGCATCCTTGCCCGGCGCACCGATGGTGTTACGCTTGCTGACGCAGGTTTCAAGAGAAATCGCATCATAGATATCTTCTTCAAATACAGGGCTGATTGCCTTGTATTCATCTAAACTAAGATCAAGCAATGATTTGTTATTATCCAGACAGTAGAGTACAAGCTGTCCTACAATTCCGTGTGCATCACGGAAAGCAACATCATGATTGACCAGATAGTCTGCAGCATCGGTTGCATTGGTGAATCCGTTCATGGCGCTCTTTTTCATGATTGGCTTGTTCAGTTTCATAGTAGCAATCATACCGGTAAACAATGCCAGACATCCCTTTACAGTGTCAATCGCGTCAAAGGTGAGCTCTTTGTCTTCCTGCATGTCTTTGTTGTATGCAAGAGGAATTCCCTTCATGGTAGTAAGAATTGCAGTAAGGGCAGCGTAGACACGGCCGGTCTTCCCGCGGACAAGCTCTGCAATATCCGGATTCTTCTTCTGCGGCATAATCGAGCTGCCGGTACTATACGAATCATCGAGTTCCACAAACTGATACTCGTTGGAATTCCAGATGATAATCTCCTCTGAAAAACGAGACAGATGCATCATGATAGTGGAGCTCGCACTGAGCAACTCGATGATATAATCACGATCGGAAACAGAATCCATACTGTTTAAAGTAGGACCTGCAAAGTCGAGCAACTGGGCAGTTAGATTGCGATCAAGCGGATAAGTGGTTCCTGCCAAAGCACCGGCACCAAGAGGACAGAAGTTCATACGCTCATAGATATCACAAAGACGTGCATAATCACGCTTGAACATCTCCATATAAGCACCTACATGATGGGCAAAGGTAACAGGCTGTGCCTTCTGCAAATGTGTAAATCCGGGCATGTAGGTATCCAGGTTGTCCTTCATCAGTTTATGTAATTCCTTCATCAGGGACACAAGAAGCTCTTTGATTTCTACCACTTCATCTCTGGTATATAAACGCATATCCAAAGCAACCTGGTCATTCCGTGAACGACCGGTGTGCAGCTTCTTGCCTACATCACCGATACGATCAATGAGATTTGCTTCCACAAAACTGTGAATATCCTCATATTCAGAAGTAATCTCCAATTTGCCGGATTCCACATCTGAAAGAATGCCATTCAAACCATCGATAATCTGCTCCTTCTCAGCATCCGTCAAAATCCCGCTCGCTGCAAGCATGGTGACATGTGCGATGCTTCCTCGGATGTCCTGCTTATAAAACTTCTGATCAAAACCAATCGAAGCATTAAAATTATATACCAACCGGTCCGTTTCTTTTGTGAAACGACCTCCCCATAATTGTGCCATAAACTTACCTCACATTCTAAGATATTTTGTTTCGCAATTACAAATTAAAATTACATAAGGTACATTTTACACTATGATGAGGACGGAAACAAGAAAAATCACAAAATGGTTGCGGTTTGATTTCGGTTATCTTAGAATAGAGATGATATGTTATGCGAGGAAGTGAAAAATGATGAGTGAATTATTGATGTTTTTAATGGCGACAACAGGAGACAAGAGCAAACCGTTGCTGGTTGCAATTTGTCTGATTGTGTCTGTAATATTGCTTGTTGTATTGATACTTACAGGGAAAAACTCGTCGGATGATATAATAGAAGATGAGTCAGAAGAAGAGGATATTTGAAAGGAACGGATATGGAACAAAAAGGAAAATCACATATCATCGTGCCGGTTCTGGTTCTTGTACTGGTTGTGATATATTATTTTAATGATTATAAATTCGCATCCAAACTGCACCCGGACCAGACCGCGGAGGATATGGCGCAGTTGACACAGATGGTATCACGAGAAATCGATGAAGGTAAGAGTAAGGGCGTGTTTTACCTCAATGGAATCACCGAAGATGAGCTTGCAAAGATAAATGAGAGTGTTTGCAGCATGAATGGAAATGTGGAAAAATATTCCATTACAGAGCGGGGTAAAAACGGTATGCGTATTACTCTGCATTATGCAATATCGGATAACTACTATGTGTATCAAAAGTATCTGGGAAATGGTGGGATTCCTTCAGACCATGCGAGTGCATATAAACTCTATGATAAGGTGGAGGAAGTCCTGGCATCGATAATAAAACCCGGAATGTCGGATTACGATAAGGAACTTGCGATACATGATTATATCGTGAAAAATTGCAAATATGGTTACGTCGAGACATCAAAGGATTATGCTTACCGGGCATATGGTGCATTGGTACAAAAGACAGCAGTGTGCAATGGCTATGCAGAGGCATTTGCGTTGCTACTTAGCTGTGTGGGTGTAGAAAATCAGATAATTACAGGAACTGCAGATGGGGAATTGCATGCTTGGAATCTGGTGAAGCTGGATGGAGATTGGTATCAGGTGGATGCAACCTGGGATGATCCGCTGCCGGACCGTGGGAGCTTTGTGGGCCATGCTTACTTCAATGTTACGGATGATATCATGGATGTAAGACACGATTGGAACAAAGAAAATTTTCCTGCTTGTAAGAGCAAGACAGAAAACTACTATGTAAAGAATGATTTGATTATTGATACAGAGACATTTCACACGCGATTGATGGATGATGCACGCCACAATTGTTCTGCGACAGTGGAATATGTCCTGACAGATTATCGCTCTGATATGGATTTTTCGTTTTTACAGGCAGCAGATATGATTCTATATTTCAAGTATGCAGATGAACCATACGGAAGTGATACATTATTGACAATTTATTTGAACCAGAGGTAACGAATCGTGCAGGTATACGAAATCGAAGATACAAAACAATTTATGCAGGAACTGTTGAAACAGGAAAGGTATGATAGTTTTTACCTGTATGAAGCAAGGGTGAAAACAAAGCTTGATTACTATGTCAGCGGAAAACTGAATCCGCAGTACTTAGACACACAGGATGAAGCGGATTGTGCGCAGGAAGGACAGACGCATATAGAGTGGAAAGATATCAAGTCGACGGTTTTTTCGTTTATGGATGAAGACCGGATGCCGATTAGCTTTAAGATTATCTTGATGTTTCATAAGGAAAATATTCTACGTTTGCTGGAGATGAACCATGTCGCGATTGCGGCTGCAGATGTGAGAGCGTTGTTCCTGAATATTGTATATGAACAGGGACAGCTCCATGTGACAACCGGTACTTCCCTGGATATATTCACGATGGATAAAACATTGGAACATCTGTGGGATGAAACCGTTCAAAAATACTATATCTAAAATTATTAGCACTCAATTCGATTGAGTGCTAATTTTTTCTTGACATTCTATATGCAAACGATTATGATAGTACCAGAGGGTTCGAAAACCCATAGATTGAATGAAAAGAAAAGAGGTAATGTACAAATGGCACGACAGGGAAGTTTATCAATTAACAGCGATAATATTTTTCCGATTATTAAGAAATGGTTGTATTCTGACCATGATATCTTCGTTCGAGAGTTGATTTCAAATGGTTGTGATGCAATTACAAAATTACGTAAGCTTGCTCTGATGGGTGAGTATGAAGAGGTAGAAGGCGAAGAGTACAAGATTGAGGTGTATGCTTCTGCGAAGGATAAGACATTGACCTTTGTGGATAACGGTCTTGGTATGACAGAGGAAGAGGTTGAGAAGTACATCAATCAGATTGCATTTTCCGGTGCGACAGATTTTATTAACAAATATAAAGACAAATCCAACGATGATCAGATTATCGGACACTTCGGTTTGGGATTTTATTCTGCATTCATGGTTGCGGACAAGGTAACCATCGAGACAAAGTCTTATAAGAAGGATGCAAAACCGGTATTCTGGGAGTGCGACGGTGGTACGGAGTACGAGATGAGCGAAAGCGATGATGAAATCAGAGGAACTGCTATCACGTTGTATCTCAATGAAGAGTGCTATGAATTTGCAAATGAATATCGCGTTCGTGAAGTGATTCAGAAGTATTGCGCATTCATGCCATACAACATCTACTTTATCAATGAGGATAAGGAAGAGGAGGAGCTTGCGAAGAAGGAAGAGAGCAAGAAGGACAAAGTGATCGAAGTGGATACCACAGAAGAAGATGACTTGGTAGGAGATGCTCCAAAGGAAGATACAGAAAACAAAGAAGATAAGGAAGAAAAAGAAGAGGAGAAGAAGCCTCAGCCACTCAATGATACCAATCCGCTTTGGATGCGCAATCCAAAGGATTGTACCGATGAGCAGTATATTGACTTCTATCAGCGTGTGTTCCTTGACTTTAAGAAGCCTTTGTTCTGGATCCATCTGAATATGGATTATCCGTTTAACTTAAAGGGTATTTTATACTTCCCTAAGGTAGATACACAATATGACCAGTTGGAAGGAACCATCAAACTCTACAATAATCAGGTATTTATCGCAGACAACATCAAAGAAGTGATTCCTGAGTTCCTTTTGTTGCTCAAGGGTGTCATTGATTGTCCGGATCTTCCGCTCAATGTGTCTCGTTCAGCCCTTCAGAATGATGGATTTGTAAAGAAGATTTCTGATTATATTACAAAGAAGGTTGCTGATAAGTTAAGCGGCATGTGCAAGACCAACAAGGAGGAATATGAGAAGTATTGGGATGACATCAGTCCATTCATCAAGTTTGGCTGCTTAAAGGATGAAAAGTTCTGTGACAAGATGACAGATTATATGCTCTTTAAGGATTTGAATGGCAAGTACCTGACATTGCCGGAGTATCTCGAAGAAGGCAAAGAAAAATATGAGAATAAGGTATTCTATGTAAGTGATGAGTTGGCACAGTCTCAATACATCAACATGTTTAAGGATGAGGGAATGAATGCTGTATACCTCACACACAACATAGATAACCCATATATCACACATTTGGAAGCAAAAAATGAGAATGTGAAGTTCCTTCGTATCGATTCCGATCTGTCTGATAATTTTGTGGATGAAGCACTTTCTGAGGAACAGGCAAAGGAATATACCGATAAGCTTTCAGAAATCTTCAAGAAAGCAGTTGGCAATGATAAGCTCGTTGTCAAGGTTGAGAATATGAAGAATGAAGCAGTTTCCTCTATGTTAACTGTTTCTGAAGAGACCAGAAGAATGATGGATATGATGCGTGTCTACAACATGGGTGGTATGGACCCTGCCATGTTTGGAGGTGAGGCAGAAACTCTGGTATTGAACGCAAAGAACAAACTTGTGAAATATGTTTTGGAAAATCCGGAAGGCGAACATACAGAAAAAATCTGTAATCAGCTCTATGACCTGGCAGTTTTGGCCAATAAGCCATTGCCGGCAGAGAAGATGACAGCCTTTGTTGCAAGAAGCAATGAGATTCTCGGATTGTTAATCTAGGCATTCACCCTAAGGCCCGTGCATTGCATGGGTCTTTTTTTATTGGTTAGAATCAGGAAATAAGCTGGATTCTTGTCAGTATATGAGATACAATAAAATCAAATATGATATGCAAAACAGAGAAAAGAGGACGATTATGACAGGAAATGTAAAACAAAAAAATATATATACGATGATATATTTTGTGCTTATGGCGACTTATTTCATATTTGGATATGAATGGATGGGAGATGATGTGTCGGTAGTTGATAATTTGTTGCCGACATTAGGGGAAGAGCTTCAGAATCTTTCGTCAGCGTATCACGGATGGTCATCTCGTGTGATCATCAATTCACTTTGCGTAATTCTTGCACATTTTCCGATTTGGATATGGAAGGGAATTACGATTGGATTGCTGGTAGCGATGTATCGGATGCTGTGTGACCTCTTTGGTGAAAATGATCAATTTGCGGGTTCTTTGTTCGTGTTGCTTCTTTTGTATCCGATGGAAGCGATTGTAGATGTTGGATGGATGGCAACGACAATAAGCTATTTGTGGCCAACAGTGTTGGCAGTTATGTCTTCCTATAGTATTGTGTGGGTACTTGCAGAACGGAAGATGTCTGTTTGGAAAGTGATAGGTGTGATGATTGTCACTGTTTTGGCGGCAAACAAGGAAGAAATTTCTGTTATATTGACTTTGGTATATGGCTGTGCAGTGCTTTGGCTTTTTTTGAAAAAACTTCATAAGAAAACAAGCTGGATTTGGGCCATACAATTGCTTGTTTCATTGGTAAGTGTGTTATTTCATCTCCTGTCAAAAGATAATGCAAGTCGGTATGAAAAAGTTGGAGGACAGGATACGCTGTTTGATAAGCTTGAGATTGGGTATAGTTCTACCTTGCAACATCTTTTTATGAGCTACGATTTGTTCTTTTTTGTTGTATTGATGATTGCTTTGATTTTTGTGATAAAAGAAAGAAAACGTATTCTTGATGTCATGGTTGCCTTACTTCCGGTTCTTACATATCTTGGTTTTGGCATATATGGATTGATTTTGTCAGATGGTGTATTTGACCGGTTTGTATTTCGAAAAGAAGCACTTGCATATGGATTGTCGATATCAAGAGGGAAATATGAAATTCCAATGGTCTGGGTGATACTGATAGTATGTACACTTTCGTTACTGTGTGTCTTGTATACCCTGTTTCATATATTGAATGAAAAAAGATTCGTGATTGTCGGATTGTTTTTGGCATGTTTGATTGGAAGACTGACCGTTGGATTTGCCAACAGTGGCTGGTCGGAATATTTTAGAACCTATGTAGGGATGTATTATGCTCTGGCAATTGCTTCGGCCAATGTTCTTTCTAGGATGGAACAGAGTAAGGAGAAAAAAATTGCAATGATAGGTATTTGTGTAATTGGAATGATAAATAACTGCGTTTTTTTGAATTTTATTTGAAATTGATGAAAGCATTTTATGTAGTTGACATAATTCTTGAACAAAATTTACAAAAAAACTTTTATTTTTTTCTATTATATGTTATATTGTTCCCATATAACTATGTTAGGAGAGGTATGTGCAATGCGAATAACTGGCGGAAGAAAAAAGATTCGAATTGGAGATTTGCTTGTAGAAGCTGGGGCGATTACGGAAGAAGAGCTTCAACAGGCACTTGCTTACCAGAAAGAAAATGGCGGACGTATCGGTAATATCATCATGGAACTGGGCTTTATTAGCCAGGAATTGCTGATTACCGTTCTTACGACACAGATGGGGATTGATTTTATTGAGTTGAAGGCTTGTAAGCTGGATGAGGATTTGTTGAAATCAGTTCCGGAGAATTTGGTAAACAAGTACAAAGCAGTGCCAATCGGATACGATGAGAACAATCCAAATATTTTGAAGGTTGCGATGGTAGATCCGATGGATTTGAATGCGATTGATGATATCGGTATTGCAACCAATACGCAGGTAGAACCGATGCTTGCCATGGAAGACGACATCATGGAGACCATCGGAAAATATTATGGTAATGCGCAGGCAATGGAAGCGGCTGAGCAGTACCGTAAGGAGATGCAGGACAATAGCTTCACGGATGCAGATGAAGAAGCGTTGAATGAAGATATTGAGAATTCTCCTATCGTACTTTTAGTAAAGCAGATTATCGAAGGCGGAGTTCGACAGAGAGCTTCCGATATACATATTGAACCATTGGAAACCAGTGTACGTGT
Source organism: Wujia sp. (assembly GCA_051879955.1). GTDB lineage: Bacteria > Bacillota > Clostridia > Lachnospirales > Lachnospiraceae > Coprococcus_C. Next base: position 7,871 of record JBJENA010000044.1, on the reverse strand, counting down.
TCGTTATCGTATCGACGGTGCCTTAAAGCATGTAATGACATACGATATCGGACTGTTGGCAGGTATCAGCGCCCGTATCAAGATTATCGGTGGTATGGATATCTCGGAAAAACGTAAACCACAGGACGGTCGTATTACCATCATGGTAGACCGTAGAGAGTTTGATGTCCGTGTATCTATTCTTCCAACGGTATACGGAGAAAAGACGGTTATGAGACTTACCTCCAAGGACGGACTCACAAAACCAAAGAGCGCCCTTGGATTTGGACCAAAAGAATTAAAGGTATTTGACGGAATCCTCAGTAACCCGCATGGTATTATCCTTGTAACAGGACCGACTGGTTCCGGTAAATCAACAACTCTGTATACTTCCTTAAGTGAGTTGAATACAGAAGATGTAAATATTATCACAGTAGAAGATCCGGTCGAGGCAAATATCGACGGTATCAATCAGGTACAGGTTAATGTCAAGGCGGAGATGACTTTCGCGGCAGCCCTTCGTTCTATCCTGCGTCAGGACCCGGATATTATCATGATCGGAGAGATTCGAGACGGCGAGACCGCGGCCATTGCGGTACAGGCGGCTATTACCGGACACTTGGTTGTTTCAACACTCCATACAAACTCTGCGGCTTCTACCGTTACACGTATTATTGATATGGGTATTGAACCATATGTTGCCGGAGATGCTCTGGTAGGCGTTATTGCACAGCGATTGGTAAGACGTCTTTGCACCCAGTGTAAACAGCCTCGCTTGGCAGAAGATGATGAAAAGAAGCTTCTTGGTGTAAAACCGGAGGATATGGATGATGATATTATCATTTATGAAGCAGTAGGATGTCCACTCTGTGGAGATACCGGTTATGCAGGACGTATCGGTGTTTACGAGATGATGCCGGTATCCAAGGAATTACAGGCGGTTATCTCAAAGGGAGCAACTGCGGATGTGATTGAGAAACAGGCATTGGCAGAGGGTATGCTTACTTTGAAAATGGGTGCTGCACAGCACGTATTAAACGGAATTACAACCTTGAGTGAGATGAAGAAGATTACATATCAAACGGGTGATGAATATTAAGATAGGAAAAGGAGAGTAAGACGATGATTGATATGAAAGAACTATTGGCATTCGCAGTTGAACAGAATGCTTCGGATATTCACATTGCGACGGGGATTCCGCCAAAACTTCGTATTCATGGTCGATTGACGGAAGTAGAGGTTCCTGCGTTGACACCGGCGGATGCGGCAGAAGCAATTGGTTCCACTATGCATGACCGCCACAAACAGATATTGAAAGAACGTGGAGAGGTCGATTTCTCCTTTGCTTCGCCGGAAACCGGTCGATTCCGTGTAAATGTATTCATGGATCGAGGCAATATGGCGGCTGCATACAGAAAGGTAGATACCGTGATTCCAAGACCGGATCAGTTAGGTATCCCGGATGCGGTAGTACAGTTGTATAAGAAGAAACGTGGTTTGGTTCTTGTAACAGGACCGACAGGTTCCGGTAAATCAACCACACTTGCTTCTATTATTAATAAGGCAAATGAAAATCTTACGGATCACATCATCACCTTGGAGGATCCGATCGAGTATATTCATAAACACAAGAAATCAGTTGTAAACCAGCGAGAAGTTGGTATGGATACCTTGTCTTACGCGAATGCGTTGCGTGCAGCACTTCGTGAGGATCCGGATATCATCCTCGTAGGAGAGATGCGTGACCTTGAGACAATCTCTACAGCAATTACCGCAGCAGAGACCGGACACTTGGTATTCTCGACACTTCATACCATTGGTGCGGCATCTACCATCGACCGTATTATCGACGTGTTCCCAACCCATCAGCAGCAACAGACACGTATTCAGCTGGCGATGATTTTGGAAGGAGTTATCTCACAGGCGTTGATTCCGACTGCAGATGGCAATGGCCGAGTGGCAGCGTTTGAGGTAATGCTTGCGAGTCCGGCGATTCGAAGCCTGATTCGTGAACAGAAGAACCATCAGATTCAGTCAACAATCCAGACAAGCCGTGCACAGGGTATGATTACATTGGATGATTTTATCCTTGACTTGTTCAAGGCAGGAAAGATTTCAAGAGACATGGCTTTGACATACGCACAGGATCAAGTGGCTATGAAGAAACAGATGTAGGATTTGTGCATGTTTCACAAATTTACATAAAATCTTTGAATATTATTGCAAAACATGCTTGAATCATGTATTATCAACGTAGCAAATAATGTTCATATTTTGTTCATTTTTTGAAAAAAAGGGTCGGAGGAGTTAAAATGGCACAATACAATTACAAAGCCATGGACAAAAACGGTAAGGCCAAGAAAGGTTCCATTGAGGCAATCAACCTCGAGAAAGCAAAAGATAAGCTGAAATCAGAGGGCTTGATTATTCAGGATATCAAGGAACAGGGCACCGGTAAGAAGGGTCATGGCAAGAAAGTTAAGAACAAGGATTTGGCAGTTTTCTGTAAACAGTTTTCTTCTATTTTGAACGCCGGTGTTACAATCATTGCAGCACTGGAGATGTTGTCAGAACAGATGGAAAACAAGACGTTGAAAGTTGCACTTCAGGAAGCACAGGCTTATGTACAAAAAGGTGGTACACTCGCAGATGCGTTTAAGATTAATCCAAAGGTATTTCCACCTATTATGGTCAACATGGTAGCTGCCGGCGAGATGTCAGGTAACTTAGAGGTGTGTTTCGAACGTTTGACAGCGCACTTTGAAAGCGCAAATGCACTTTCTTCAAAGGTAAAGAGTGCGATTACATATCCTATCGTTATTTTAATCGTCGTTATCGCAGTTGTTGTTGTACTGTTAGTAGCGGTTATTCCACAGTTTACACAGATGTTTGAAGACTTGGGTTCGCAACTTCCGGCTATGACACAGATGCTGGTAAACTTAAGTGAATTCTTAAAGACAAAGTGGTATATTGTAGTGATTATTGTGGCTGCATTGGTATTTGGCTTCCGCGCATTCGGCAAGACAGAACCGGGTTCTTTGCTTTATGCGAAGATTGCATTGAAGTTCCCGTTGTTTGGTAACTTGGTTGTGAAGTCTTCCGCAGCTACATTTGCAAGAACTATGTCTACATTGATGGCATCCGGTATCAGCTTGATTGATGCTGTAGAGCAGGTTGCTAAGATGATTAACAACCGTATCATTCGCGAAGCGTTGCTTGATGCAAAGGTGCAGGTTTCAAAGGGCGTTCCGCTTTCAAAGCCGCTTCGTGACTGCGGATTGTTCCCACCGATGCTTCCTCAGATGACACGTATCGGAGAGGAGACCGGTAATATTGAAGACATGATGGACAAGGTAGCGGATTATTACGAGATGGAAGTTAGTGATGCGACTGATGCATTGACATCTGTTTTGGAACCGGTCATCATTGTTATCATGGCAGTCGTTGTTGGTACCGTCGTAATCGCAATTTACTCACCAATGTTGAGTATGTACGACGCCATCGACAGCTATTAAGATGGATTTTACTGCTGGGCGAGGACGGCAGTTTAATCATAGAAAAAACTATATTTTATAAGAAAAGGAGAGAACATTTATGAAGAAAATGAACAACAAAGGTTTCTCACTCGTAGAGCTTATTATCGTTATTGCGATCATGGCTATCCTTGCTGGTGCTATCGCTCCTGCATTGATTCGTTACATCGACAAGTCACGTAAGTCAAATGATGTAAGCTCAGCAAAGACAATCAAGACTGCTGTAGAGACAGCTCTTGGTAACGAAGATTGCTACTCATACTTAACATTGAGCGCATCAACTACAGCTGACTATGTATTGACAATTGCTACAAACAAGAGTACAGCTGCTACTGGTGTAGTAGGTATCCCAGCATCTGCACCAACAGGTTATGATGGAGATATGACAGCAGCTCAGATCGAAGAGCTTATCTTCGAGAACATCGGTGAGAAGACACCTAAGTTAAAGTTCAAGAAGGCTATCACGAACTACCTTTCAGCAGTACCAACAGATTTCTATGTATCAATCTCTAACAAGGGTACAGTATCTGTATTCGTTGGTAGCGCTGCTCCTTCAGGCCTTGATCTTGCATCTGATAAGGGTGGAGATGGTACAACAGCTAAGACATATGTTCAGCTGGCACCTGAAGTATCAAAGGCATATCAATAAGATATGATGCACAGTTAGATTCCGCTTGATTCGCCAGGCGGAATCTGGCTGTATATTTTGTGAGACGGGAAGGTAAGACAGATGGTACTGACAATTGCATTTTGTGTTTTTTTTGCGTTATATGGGATTGTAATCGGTAGCTTCTTAAATGTCGTCATTCTAAGAGTACCGATAAAAGAAAGTATCACTCTGAAACGCTCACACTGTATGACATGTGGACATACCCTGGCGTGGTATGAACTGATTCCACTGTTCAGTTATTTATTTCTAGGTGGAAAGTGCAGACACTGTAAGGCACATATATCCATACAGTATCCGATAGTGGAGGCTGCAAATGGTCTCATCTATGTCATCCTCTACCTCGTAAAAGGAATGACATTGGAAACGGTGCTTTACTGTCTGTGTGCTTCTGCCTTGTTAGCGCTCAGTGTGATTGACTGGCGCACGATGGAGATTCCGTTTGGAATCAACCTATTTATTATACTTTTAGGACTGGTTAGACTGTTTACCGATTTAGGTAATTGGAGTCAGTATGTAATCGGTTTGTTTGCGGTCAGCGGTTTTTTAGTGCTCTTGAACATCCTTACTAAAGGGAAGGGCATGGGACACGGTGACATAAAACTTATGGCAGCAACCGGCTTACTATTGGGCTGGAAACTTAATATTATAGCATTCATGATGGCTTGTATCCTGGGTTCCGTGATACACCTGATTCGAATGGCTGTTAATAAGGTTGGCAGAAAGCTGGCTTTTGGCCCGTATTTATCTATGGGTTTATTTATAGCAATGATATGGGGTGAACAGCTCGTGAGCTGGTACCTGAGTATGTGGACTTTGTAGTCCAAAAACAAAATCACTGATTAGCGAGGGAGGCTATAACGAATGGCAAAGAGTAACAAAGTGTTATCGATTGATATCACAAATGAAAGTATTACAATTATTGAGCTGACTGCTTCAGCTAAAAAGCAGACTTACGTAAATAACGTAGTGATTTTTGAAACACCGGAAGACTCTTATGAGGATGGTGTATTGAAGGAGCCTGAGAAATTGGCAGATGCGATTTCACAGCAGCTTTCTTCTCGTGGAATTTCAAATAAAAATGCAGTTTTCGTTCTTTCTTCTACAAAGATCGTAAACAGAGAGGTCGTAATTCCATTTGTAAAAGAGAACAAAATCAGAGGAATTATTAATGCAAACTCTTCAGAATATTTCCCTGTAAATATAGAAGATTATGTAGTTTCTCATTCCATTTTGGAGACTGTTACAGATGAAGAAGGTGGCAAGCAGCTTCGTGTACTTGCAGTTGCAGCACCTCAGCAGATGGTAAAGTCTTACTATGATTTGGCTCAGATGTGTGGTTTGAATGTGGTTGCACTTGATTATATCGGTAATGCAATGCTTCAGCTTATTAAGACACAGACAACACAGTCTGCAACCACCATGGTAATCCAGCTTGGTAGTGAGAGTACTGTATTGAATATTGTACAAGGAGAGAACCTTCTCCTTCAGAGAACGGTACCATATGGTACAAACTCTGTTGTAAATGTAGTAATGGATAGCAAGGGTGTAGATGCTACAACTGCTATGACCTTGCTTCAAAATGATCGTTTGATTACTGTTGACTTTGATGATAATGAGACAACAGGTGCATTCCGTTACCTGATCAATAACATCGGTCGTGTTATGGACTTCTATGCATCCAAGAATCCGGATAAGCCAATCGAGGATGTGTTCTTAACCGGTGATGGTGCATTGATTCGTGGTATTGATGGATTGTTCAAGGTACAGTTAAATGTGAACACACGTATCATGGATAGCCTTTACAATATCAAGTTTGATCCAAGTATTGATTTGAAGGTATACAACCCTGTATATCTGGTGACACCAATCGGTGCTGCATTTGCACCAATGGGATTCGAACTTTCAGAGGCTACTGCTTCAACAGCAAAGAAAGAAGGCGGAAGTCTGGCACCGTTTATCGCTTTGGTTGCAATTGCGGCAGTGGGTGCAGCAGGTATGGCGTTCTATTCTATTGATAAGAAAAATAAACTGGAAGAAGAAAAGACACAGCTTGAGGCAGATATCAACCGTATCAAGGATATTGAGGATATCATCACAGCATATGAGGCAGCAAAGTCACAGAGTGATGATATGGAAACCATGTACTATGCTACATATTATAAGAGTGAAAACGCAAGAGAGTTTATCTCTCAGTTAGAAGAGAAGACTCCTGGTGCGATTTATGTGAAGTCGTTTACCTCAACGAGTGAGGGTGTTACAATGCCTTGTACTTCTACAAGCTATGAAGCAATCGCTGATTTTATTACACAGCTTAAGACCATTGATTGTGTAGCAAATGCTTATGTTGCAAATGTGGCAAAGCAGGATACAGAGGGTGAGATTGTTTATAACTTCTCAGTAACTGTAGATTATGTAGCTACTTTGGAAGCTCCAATGGCTGAGGAAGAAGCTCCGGCAGAAGATGCAGCAACAGAAGATGCAGAAGCAACAGAAGCAGCGCAGTAGAAATAGGAGGTAGAGACAATGAGTAAAAGTAATATTAAGATTTTATTATTTTTAGCCGCAGTGGCAATTCTTGGTCTTACATATCTGTATGTATTCAAGACCAACATGGACGATGCAGAGGCATTGCAGTCAGAAGTGAATCAGCTTCAGACACGTTATGATGAGTTGAAGGAAAAAGAAAAAGACCGTGACTACTATGTGGAAGAAACAGAAAACTACAACAAGAAGTTCGAGGAAAGACTTGCATATTTCCCGGCAGGCTTGAATCAGGAAGTTTCTGTTATGTTCATGAAGGGTGTTGAGAAGGATCAGGGTAATCTCCAGTTCGGTATCAACTCTTTTGGTATGAGTAAGCCGGAAGGATTTTACAGCCTTGCCGGTGATGAGTACCAGTGCTATAAGGCAAACTTCCCAATCGTATATCAGGGTAGCTATGAAGGCTTAAAGGACTTCGTTGATTATGTTATGAATTATCAATATCGTATGAATATTGATACATTCAATATTGCATATAATGCACAGGATGACACTTATACAGGTGCAATCAACCTCAATGCATATTGTATCGAGGGTGGTGAGCGTACACCGGAGACAGTTGACATTGATGTACCGGAAGGTGTATCCAATATCTTCCTTGGCGGAAACACAGCAGCAACCGTTACATCTTCCAGCCATGATGGAGACCTTGGCGCAAGCATCAAGGATGACCATGCAATGGTAATCGGTTTGAACAATGCAAATGGTGATGGTTCTGAGGGTGTTGTTGTTACAGCAGGTAGCAATTCAGTAAAGAACTCTGATAACTCTATCCAGACAGTAGATCTTTCCATCAAGGAAGAAGATGGTAAGAATATGGTAGAGTGCAAGCTCGGTGGTGATTCTTACAGCTTTGAGTTAACAGATTCTGAGCTTAAGATTTATGTAGAGTCATCAAAGCGTGTAGACAGTGATGACAAGAACGGCATCAAGTTAAATGTAGCAAACGAGACAGATGTTCCTGTATTCGTAAAGGTTGCAGATGATGATGCCAGTGCTCCTAGATTTGCCTTAGGTAGCAAGACAGGTACTGTTAAGGTATACTAAGAGAGGGTGAAGGTTTTATGGCAAAAAACAACAATAAAGGTTTCAGTTTGATAGAAGTTGTTATCGCCGTTGCCATATTATCTACCTTGCTTGGTCCGATT
>JBJENA010000043.1:0-4068 GCA_051879955.1 Wujia sp. | reverse complement strand
GAAGGCTTATCCGCAGACTTTTGTTATCCGCACAATTGTCCTGTTTATATAGAAAAATAGGTATCTTTTTAAAATAAATATACGGATAAACATACGTGATGTAACCTCTATATTATAGGAGGTAAACATCATGGATAAATACAAAGATTATGTTTCAATTGTGCTCGATTTCATGCACGACAACCATTATTCACAGCATTCACTACAGCTTTATCAAAAAACGTTTGATTCCTTAGGAGAATACTTAGTATCAAATGGACTTTGTTATACTCCTGTGCTAGGTAGAGAATTACTTAACAGCGGGTCTGATATTCCCTTTGGCACGAAAGGACAAACCCTCCATGCCGCTATAATTCAGAAGTTAAATGCGGTTTATCATACTGGTAGTGTATCAAATGTATTAGTTTCATCAAGGAAACCTTATTCATCATTGCGATTAAACTCAGTGTTTTCAGACTGTTTGGAATTGTTCTCAGAAAGCATTTCCACTTCGTTTTCTAAAACACAGACAGAAAACATTCACAGGAGGTGTCGTCTTTTCCTTAAGTACTTACAGTTTATTGGAAAAGAAGACCTAAAAGTCATCACTTATAAAGATATATCTGATTATCACTTTTCAGAGCTTTGTCATTTAAAGCCAGACTCACGAACAATGGTGGAAGGTTCACTCTGTCTTTTCCTTCAATTCCTGTTTCACGGAAAGATGATAGAACATAACCTTCATGTGTATATGAATGCTTTAGAAACTGACCGATTTATCGATATCTCTCAGTTTAATGATTCTGAACAGGAAGCTTGCAGAAAGCATTATTCTATACAGCTTCCTTACAATAGATACCATCAGATGATTAATGATCTTATTGATGAATGCATCAAAATTGGATATGTTCAGCCATATCATAAAAGCCTTAAAAGAGCTTTATTGTACTTTGAACTTTTTTTGGACATTCATGGCCTTGATTATTCTCCGGAAGTTGCAGATATCTGGCTGAATTCTGATGCGACACAGAACGTATTCTATGGAAGTTCCTTGCGTTCTGCAAAAAGAGCACTCTTTCTGCTCAAGATTTACGTATTGACAGGAAAGATCGACTTCACTGCCATACATCCCCACGGAATAACAGGTCTGAACGAGTTGCCGGAATGGATGCTAAAGCCACTGATGGATTATGCGGAGCTCCGTGAAAAAGAAAAGCTGGATAATGACACTGTTAAAAACGATATATATTCTATTCTGAGGTTCTGCTATTTCCTGATTTCAGAAAATATCGTTTCATTTGCTGAAATAAATGCAGATATGCTGGTTACATTCAATCTTTCTGATGAGCATGCATCATCAGAAGGGAAAAATGCCTGTAATGCACGCATAAGAAGATTTTTACGGTATCTTTACCGTGCTGGAATCATCACTAACCCACATCTTGAAAAAGCGCTTAGTTATTCTGCGGTTAAATCTGAAAGTATTATCACTATTCTTTCACCGCAGGAAATCGAAGATATCAAACATTACATAAATGAAGCAGTAACTCCTCTACAGCTCCGGGACAGTGCAATAGTCCTTCTCGGAACGGAAATGGGGATAAGAGGCAGCGATATCGTACGCCTCAGGATATCGGATATCTGTTTTAAGGACAGAATCATTCGATTTGTACAAGATAAGACGGACGTTGAAATACAGCTGGCAATGCCGGTTTCGGTTGGTAATGCTATCTTTAAATACTTGAAAATGGGACGTCCCAGAGGATGCAGTTCTGACCTGCTCTTTATATCATTAAAGGCTCCACACAGACCTCTTACAAGAAATGTCTGTTTTGGTACTTTGAAGAGAATCCTTCCAGATCGGATAGTTCAAGGATCCGGATTTCATGTCACAAGAAAGACATTTTCGACATACAAACTTAGGTGCGGGATTGCTCCAGAGCGGATTTCATCAGCAATGGGACAGCGTACTGTTAAAAGCCTTACTCCATACCTGTCACTTGATGATGAAAGACTCTCTATGTGTCCATTGTCACTTGACCGCTTAAATATACCAATGAAAGGAGATTTCTAATGAGTTCTTCTTTCAAAAGTATACTTGCTTCTGATATTGAAAGTTTTATCAGTATGAAACGGTCTCTTGGATACAGATATAATTCTGAAGAGTATATCCTCCACCGTTTTGACACATACTGGGAAAGAGTAAATGGGACATCTGATTCCGTCACTATGGAATCACTATCCGAATGGGTCAAGCAGGGGCCTACAGAAGGAAAGTCCTTTCAGTATGCAAGGGTTCATACTGTTAAGCAGCTTATGGTTTTCAGAAATAGCATAGGAAAGCCATCGTATATCCCTATGGATAAGATCAAATGCCCAAGACGACCAGTAATCCACGTGTTATCCTCTGAAGAAATACAGGCATTATTCGCTGAAATAGATACTTACAGACCATACAGACAGTCGAAAGAAGTTCAGAGGATTTCCAGAGAATATCCTGTACTTTTCAGGCTGATACTCACAACAGGTCTTCGAAAATCTGAGGCTGTATCCCTCCGCATTCAGGATTTTGATACCGATAAGCATACAATGTTCATTCGTAATGCCAAAGGACATAAGGACAGAATCATCAGTCTTTCTTCAGATATGTCACAGTTGCTGGAACGATATCTAAAATACATGAAACATCTGGAGTCTGAATGGATGTTTCCGGCGGTTGATCTCCATTATCATCTTTCATCAGCCGCACTTGGGGATAGATTTAACAGATTTTGGAACAAAACAGCTTATGCGGAGAAGTGTAACCCCAAACCTACTATACACTGTATGCGACATACGTTTGTTGTAATGAGGATAAATAACTGGATTGAGGATGGGGTTGATACCTCTGTAATGATTCCTTACCTCTGCAGACATCTTGGACATAAATCAGCAGAAGAAACGTTTTACTATTATCATCAGGTTCTGGATTCGCTTGAAATCATCCGTCAGAACGATACTCTTTCTTCGACTGTACTGCCGGAGGTGAGAGTTAGATGAAACCGGTATTAGATAAAAATCTGTTCTTTTCCATGACATATGATTTCCTTACAGTTTATATACCTCAGGATAGTGCCAGTTGTAAAACAGTCAAGACTTACCGTGATGGATTAACTGTCTTCAGGAGATATGTAACCGATGTCAAAAAGATATCTATTCGTAAGTTTACATTTGAACAGTGCACATTTGATTTCGTTCTTGAGTACAGAAACTGGCTACTGGATGACCAGAAAAAGGCAAAGAGTACAGTCAATAATCGGATTGCTGCAATTAAATCATATATGTACTATGCTGCAGCAAAAGATATAAGTTTACAGCAGATTCAAATAAACATCTCAGCGGTTCCGTTTTTGAAGGTAGAGAAGAGTATTCGTCCGATCATAGAGAATACGGATACACTGAAAGCTTTATTGAATGCTCCTCCAAATACAAAAATCGGTTGCCGTGACGTAATGATTCTCTCTGTTTTGTTCAATACAATGATACGTGCAGACGAACTGATAAAACTCAACATCCAGGATGTTGTAATAGATTCGGATATTCCTTTTCTTAAAATACATGGAAAAGGTGGAAAAGAGCGAATGGCTCCACTATCAGTTGAAGCAATCCCACTTATCAAAGCATATCTGGTGGAATATCACGGTCAAAATCCTGCAAAAGATAGTCCGTTTATCTATACCATACAGCACGAACACCGAAACAGGATGTCTGAGCGAAATATTGAACGCATCGTAAAAAAGTATGCTGATTCAATCAGAGACAAGTATCCAGATATACCGGATAGAGTTTATCCACATATGTTACGCAGGACTCATGCAACAGGGCTGTATCGGGATGGTGTTGCCGTTGAAGCCATTGCATCAGTTCTTGGGCATGCAAGCATTCAGACTACCAAGGACCATTATGCATTTCCATCCATGGCACAAAAACAGGAAGTAATAAATGTTGGAGGAGTAATCATTACTGAAACACCAGAACCAGAGTGGCCTGATGATGACGAAATCGCACGTATTTGTGGTTTGAGATAGTACATTTTTATCCGCACATTTG
>JBJENA010000042.1:0-16965 GCA_051879955.1 Wujia sp. | reverse complement strand
AGCATAAACAACAAACGTTTTACGTTTTGTTTTGTCATCTCTTCACTCCAGTTTATAAGTCTTTTCCTGTAATCAGCTTGTATCCTTCCAGATATTTCTCTATGGTCTTGTCCACAATATCCTGTGGCAATGTCCAATCATGACCTTCGTTGTTCTTTAACCAATCACGTGCAAACTGCTTATCAAAGGATGGCTGTCCATGACCCGGCTCATATCCATCTGCAGGCCAGAATCTGGAGCTGTCCGGTGTGAGCATCTCGTCACCAAGTACGATTCTGCCTTCCTCATCCAAACCAAACTCAAACTTTGTATCTGCGATAATAATTCCACGAGACAATGCATACTCTGCACACTTCTTGTAAAGCGCAATCGTGTAGTCACGAAGCTTCTCTGCATATTCCTGTCCCTTTCCCGGATAGTACTTCTCCAGATGCGCAACGCTCTGTTCGAATGAGATATTTTCATCATGGTCACCAATCTCTGCCTTTGTAGATGGTGTATAGATTGGCTCAGGAAGCTTATCGCTTTCCTTTAAACCTTCCGGAAGCTTGATTCCGCATACCGTACCATTTTCCTGATAGCTTGCCCAACCGCTACCTGTGATGTATCCACGTACAATACACTCCACCGGAAGCATCTCAAGCTTCTTGCACATCATACTGTTGCCATCAAACTTCTCCTGCTGGAAGAATTCCGGCATATCCTTGACATCTGCAGAAATCATGTGGTTTGGTAAAATGTCCTCTGTCATATCGAACCAGAACTTTGACATCTGTGTCAAAACAGTGCCCTTCTTGGTTACTTCATTATTCAAGATTACATCGAAGCAGCTGATACGGTCAGTTGCAACCATAATCAAGCTGTCGCCGTTGTCATAAATCTCACGTACTTTTCCTTCTTTGATTGGTTTCATAGGTTTTTTCTCCCTTGTGCATATAATAATATGCACCATAGTAGCACCATATATACCTATTTTTCAAGTATCTTTTTATTTTCCATGCATTTTATTTTATTCTTTGTTCTTTTCTTCCCAGGTTTCTTTCCTGTAAAGCACCTTTCCCGGGTCAATCACACTTCCATCCATGGCATTGATGATAAGGCTCACGGAAGAATATTCATCCCCTGTTTTCGCCTTCAAAGCCCATACCGGAAGAATCGTAAATGCATCCTCGTTATCCTCATCCGGCATACGGAAATACTTTAGCGTCAAATCCCCATAAGTTCTCAGTGGATTGTATTTGATACTTCCACCCTCCTGCGTCACATTTGCATCAGAAGGAGGATTCGTCTGAAGCTGATTGAAAATGGCTGCCTTGATTTGCTCAAAGTTCAGCAACGCGACTCCCTGCGTCTGTACGGATGGTGTGTCAACGAGTCCCTTTAAATTCATACCAAGTATCTCTCCATTCGCACCAACACATACAATAATCTCTTCCGACAGATACTTTTCTACCGGATAGCTATTGTTTGCTTCCTCTGCATTCTCGTAGGTTATCATTCCCCAGTAGCTGTCACTGTCCATCAACATACCATCAAGGTCACGCGAAAATGGCACAATACGTGCACCGCAATCGCCCAACCCTTCCGGTTCCTGTCGTCCTTTTTCTTCTGTGATTCCATAAAATCTCGCATCAGACACCAATCCCTGCGAAGTAAATTCTCCAATTTCCAAAGACTGAACAAATGCATCTGCCGGTTCCACGTAAGCTGTATGCGTATTCTCATCCACCTTTTTTCCGGTGCCATTTTTAAAAACTCCACCTTCTATGGCGGTATAATCATTTGCTTTTTCAGGGAAATAATCACGATAATCAACCGCAATCATAGTCATGCCTTCATACTCATCCACCCTAAGGTACCAAGGATTTCCATCGCGAAGAATAATCACACATGTCTCCAAGTAATTGTAGTTTTCTTCGGTATATTGAATCGCTTCTGCTTCCTTCCAATCCTCATAGGTTGCCTCTACAAATTCATCCCCGGCTTTCGCAACAAGACTTTGATACTTCTCGTAATTTTCCTTTTCTTCCTGAAGATATCTCTGATAATCGTCCTTGTAATCCGGATCTTCCTGCATCTGTTTTTCCCACATCTGCATATTTATCTTCGCATCCTCTGCCCGTCTTGTCAGAATATACGCCGGAAGCTGTTCTTCCTTTGCAGAATAAATCTTCCCGTCGTCAGAGACCTTTTCTACGATGGACTTGCGGACCTCCATATCATCAAACGATTTTTTTGTCGTTTCGTATACATTTAACCCATCGATATCCGGAACTATCACATCTCCATATATCTTGATGGTTTCTCCATCATCCGTCGTAATACTCTCTACGATGGTTTCTTCCACGCCGAGACTCTTTGCCAGTCCGCCCTCAAGCTTGTTGCCGCCTTCATCCTCTTCCTGTGTATCACTCATCGTAGGCTGTGCCTCCGGCTGATACATGACCTTTTTCTTTCCACAGCCGGATAACGCAAATACAAAGATACACACAGCTGCTAAAATACCGCATTTCTTTCTCATTTATCCTATCCCATATCCTGTCTCATTTTGTTCCCATTTTTCCATCCTGAAGAGAACCTCGCCCGGATCAATCACGCTTCCGTCCATGGCATTGATAATGAGATTAATACTGGAATAACTGTCTGACATGTCACCCTGCAGACACCATACCGGTACAATCACGAATTCTTCTTCATTGTTCTCATCCGGCATACGGAAATACTCCAGCTTGAGGTCACTGTATGCACGCTGAATGTCATATTTGATGCTTTCATCATCGCTTGATGACCAGCCATTTCCATTGACAGGCGGGTTGCTTTGCAGCTGATTCAGGATAATTTCCTTGATCTGATCAAATTGCAAAAGCTCGACACCCTGTGTCTGTACCTGCGGTGTCTCTATGATTCCAGCCATATTCATACCGAGAATCTGTCCGTTTTCCCCGACGCAGATCAAAATCTCTTCCGGAAGGTATTTTTCAACCGGATAATAACTGTATGATTCCTCGACATTCTCATACGTACACATGCTCCAATACTTGCCTGCATCGATCCCAACTCCATCGAGATCGCGCACAAAGGACACCAGATAAGCACCTACATCTCCAATATTTTTCGAGTCGTATTTTCCATTTTCTTCCTTCGTGCCATAAAAACTTGGAATATATACTCGTCCCTGAGAACGGAACTCTCCGATATTGAGTTCACGGATAAATTCTATCGCCGGATCCACGTATGCAGACTGCAACGCATCATCCACAACCTTTCCATTGCCTTCCTTGTAGAAGCTTCCTTCAATCGACTCGTATTCCTCCGCCTTATCCGGGAAGTAATCCTTATAATCAACTGCAGACATCGTCATACCGGAATAGCTGTCAACCATCAGATACCAAGGCTTTCCATCCCGCATGATAATTACCTGGCACTCCAGATAATTGATTGTCTCATCATCTTTTTTGTTTTCTACGGCCTTCCATGCATCGTAAGTCGTTTCTACAAACTCATCTCCTGCACTTGCTATCAACTGTTCATATCGGTCGAGGACCTCCTTTTCGTCCTGATAATATTTCTGATAGTCTTCCTTGATTGAATCATCCGTAGCATTCTGAATCTCTTCTTCCCAGTAACTGAGACTTTGTCTGGTTTGATTGGCACGTTTACTCAGGATGTATGTCGGAAGATCCTCCTCATTCGCAGAATAAATCTTTCCGTCATCCGATATCTTCTCTACAATATCCTTTCGAACCTCCATATCATCGAAGGACTTCTTCTTGGCATGATAGACACTCAGTTCGTTCGTATCCGGAACCAGAACATCACCATAGATTTTAATGGACTCTCCATCATCGGTTGTAATATTCTCTATCAGCGTTTCCTCCACGCCTAAGCTCTTTGCGAGGCCGCTTTCTAACTTATTGCCGCCTTCTTCCTCCTGAGCATCCCCCATTGTCGCCGGGGAATCCGGCTGATACTTTACTTCCTTCTTTCCACAAGCAGACAGTGCGAGACCGAGCGTGCACACAGTGGCAAAAACATAAAACTTCTTTCTCATTTATCCTACCTCGTTATATTCCCATTTTTCCATCTTGAAAAGAACCTTTCCGGGATCTATCACACTGCCATCCATTGCATTAATTAACAGATTGACTGCAGAATAGCTGTCTGTTGTCTCCCCCTTCAGGCACCATACAGGAATCAGGGTAAATTGATTCTCATCATTCTCATCCGGCATACGGAAATATTCCAAAGTCAAATTTCCATAATTAGTAAGCGGATCATATATGATGGTGTTATCATCCTGTGAACTCCATCCGCTACCGTTTACCGGCGGATTCGTCTGCATCTGATTTAAGATGATTTCCTTTACCTGCTCAAAGCTTAAGAGTTCCACGCCCTGTGTCTGTACGGTAGGCGTCTCCACAAGTCCCTTTGCGTTAAATCCCAGAATCTTTCCATCTGCTCCTACACAGACAAGAATCTCCTCTGACGGATACTTTTCAATACTCTGATATGTATTTGCCTCCTCAACATTTGCATAGGTTGTCATGCTCCAATAATTATAACAATCTGTTGAAACTCCATCGAGATTTCTTGAAAATGCCAAAATATATGCATTCAAATCACCAACCGACTTTGAATCCAACTTTCCGTCTACTTCCGCAGTACCATAAAAGTTCGTACTAAATAATCGTCCTTGTGAAGCAAACTCACCAATTCCAAGAGAGCGCACAAACTCCAAGGCCGGTTCTTCGTATGTAGCCCGCGCGTCATCATCAATAACCTTTCCAACCCCGTCCTTATAGATACCACCTTCAATGTAAGTAAATTCATCTGCCTTATCCGGGAAGCAATCACGATAATCCACTGCAGTCAAGGTCATTCCGGAATACTGGTCCACCATGAGATACCAAGGCTTTCCATCCCGCATGATAATTACCTGTCTCTCATAATAACTGTAACGTGGTGCATCGTCCGGAATATCCTCGGATGCTTTCCAATCCTCATAGGTCGTCTCTACAAATTCATCGCCTGCATTTGCAATGAGATTTTGATATCTGTCATAGTTTTCCTTTTCTTCCTGATAATAGGTCTGATAATCATTCTTAACGGATTCCTCTGAGACATTTTGTATTTCTTCTTCCCAAAACTGAATACTACTCTTCGAATTATCTGCACGTTTTGTCAGAATATACGCCGGAAGGTTTTCTTCTTTTGCTGAATAAATCTTTCCGTCATCGGAAATCTTTTCCACGATCGATTTACGAAGCTCCAAATCGTCGAAGGACTTCTTTGTCGTCGTGTATACATTGAGCTCGGTAGCATCCGGCACAATCACTTCTCCAAATATCTTAATCGTGCCTCCATCATCGGTCGTAACGCTCTCAAGCAATTTTTCTTCCACGCCAAGACTTTTTGCCAGACCGCCTTCCAGTTTATTGCCGCCTTCTTCCCCATCCTCAGCATCACTCTGTGTTGCCTGAGAATCCGGCTGATACTTTACTTCTTTCTTTCCACAAGCACAAAGTGCAAGTGCAAAGGTACACATGGTTGCAAATACATAAATTTTCTTTCTCATAATCTTTCTCCTATCCAAAATCAAACTTCTGAAACTACTACAAAATAGACTATAACACGCAAATGTATCTAAAATGTATCTTATTTGTATCAACCTTCACAACTAAGGGCGCATCATCCCTATGATATAATCATGTGTCGTTTGAAGCTGATATACAATCAAATCTATCGTTTCATCACCGGTACTCATTGTAATCTGAACCTGGGACTTAGGTTTCACATTTTGGTCTTCCACATCCGGAAGCTGTATCACAACCTCTTTGGAAATCGGTTTCACATCTGAAATCTTTGGTTCCTTTGTTTCTTCCGGCGCAAGCAATGTGCCTGCATGTTCCTTGCAAAACTGTGATAACTGTACCTCTGAAAACGGTTTTGTCAGTTCTGCCTGCGCATACAAAAGCGTTCCTGATTCAGTCAGATAAATGATCTGTTTCTGCGTGTGGTCATATCGTGTAAATGTCAATTTCCATAGATATGCCCGGTAGGCATTGAAGTTCGTATCCTCATACCCAAACACCTCCGACGTGTAGGTGTACCAATTTCCATTCAAGGATTCCAATGTAAATGGATACAATCCTTTTTCATATAAAAATTGGATTTGTTTTTTTGCCTTTTGTGCCATGGCAAGCTCTGTCTGTATCGCCTGTTCCTTTTCACAAGGAGACGTCTGACTTTCCCAGATTCCGGTTATCAGCTTTAATTGGTCTACGTAAGAAAGTTTTTTTGCCGTATAACGTGCCATGCTCTCTCCGGATGCTGCATAATATTCCTTTGGAATTTCGGCCACCCGATGCACCGTATTTTCAGCCATATATTCCAGACATCGATTGGATATTCCGATCGACAAGCCAAAGATACATACGCATACCACAGGCACAAACAGATATGAAATTATTCTATGCTTCTTCTTCATGGATATGTTCCTTTTCTTCATATACTTCAAATGTCACGGACATCGTTGTTCCGACTCCGACGCTACTTTCTATCTCAAGGTGACAATCATGACTTTCAAAGATGAGTGAAGCCAGCGAAAGTCCCAATCCTGCTCCACCTTCTTTTCTTGAACGGGATTTGTCCACCATATAAAACTCATCACAGATTCGTTGCAAATGTTCTTCCTCTATACCAATTCCGAAGTCCTGTACACGAACACATACCTGTTTTCTTCCCGCTTTTTCCAGCAACTGTGCTTCAAAGAGTACCTGTTTCCCCGACTCCGAAGCTTTCCTTGCATTGTCGAGGATATTGATCCATGCAGTTTTAAGCAATGCGACATCGCCCAAAATGGTAACCGGCGCAGAATGCATGCAAAGCCGGATATCCTTTTGCTCAAATGCCGGGTTGACACTGTCACTGACACGTTCCATAATCCCCGGCAAGTAGACAGGCTTTTTCTCAATACTGTGCTCCTTTGTATAGATAAAATCAAACAGCTTCATCGACATATCCTCCAATCTTTTTCCCTCCTGAAAGATATAGGAAGCTGCCAGAATCTGATTTTCCCGGCTCATTTCTTTGGAACGCAGGGTATCTGCATATCCGATAATCGTTGTCATCGGTGTCTTGATTTCATGCGTAAAATCTGCCACAAACTGTTCCTGCCTGCGCACCATGTTCTGAAGCTCTTCCATATGGTCACACACCGAATCTGCCATCTGATTGTAGCTTTGCGCAAGCTCTCCCACCTCATCTGCTGAATGAACCGTCGTTCTCGCCTCATAATCTCCTTCTCCAAACCGGGTGGATACCTTATTTAACTGCTCCAATGGTTTCGTCAGAACATATCCGAAAATCAGCATTGCTAGACCACACAATCCACCGACCAGCACCATCAGAAATGCAAAAAACCGATGCTGTTTTTTCATCATGTCATAGACCGATGTCACATCTCTACGATTCACAATCTGCATGGACTGTCCATCGATAAGATTTGCCGTACAGGTAAAGAGATAGTATCGGTCCTCGACCTTCTCAATCATCTGCTGTTTTTGTCGCACGCCACAGTTATCCAATAATTCCTGCGGACATGGCACATGATCCTCATCCGTATGTATCAGCATCTGTCCTCCATAATACAGGTACACTTGTGAATCACCTATCTGCAAGCTATCTGCAACTTCATCTCCAAGCCCGGACAATTCATTTTTTTCAAGTTTGGCATTCTCATTGAGCAAGCGAAGCAGACGATATTCTACCGTTGCCTGCAACAGATTATTTTCCTCCACACATAATTGCTGCTCGTGTTCAAGCGCCAGTGTAAAATTCTTTTGAATCATCCAATATCCAACCATTCCAAGTCCGATAGACAACACGATGATATTGACCAAAAATACCTTATATCGAAATTTCACTTTACTCCTCCAAACGGTAACCAACCTTGTACACGGTCTTTAGCTTATCGGTAAGTCCCAGTTTTTTTCTAAGCCTCTGCACATGCAAATCCAATGTTCTGGTATCACCATAATCGTCCTGCTCCCACACAATTTCATATATCTTGTCACGAAACAGGGTAATATTGATATTTCGAACAAACAACACAAACAATTCAAATTCCTTATTTGTCAGTTCGATCTGTTTATCCCCTACTGTCACAGTCTTATTCTCCGTATCAATACTGTAATCGCCATAATGCAACACTGTTGCAGCCTTATTAAACCGGCGCAAAACAACATTGATTCTTGCCAGCAATTCCACCACTTCAAAAGGCTTCACAATATAGTCTTCCGCTCCCAGCGTCAGCCCTTTTACGCGATCTTTGAGATCCGCCTTTGCCGTCAAAAAAATAACCGGAGTTCCAAGCGGTCTGATATATTCGAGTAACTCGTATCCATCCACCTTCGGAAGCATGATATCCAACAATATCAAGTCATATGTATGTTCTTCAAGCAAATCGGCAGCCGCCATCCCATCATAGGCACAGGTACATGCATAACCTGCATCCTCTAAATTCATCTTTATCAAATCGGAGATTGCTTTTTCATCTTCTACCACAAGTATCTTTATCATCTTGTTTCTCCTTTAAACAGATTAAAATCCGCCATTCTGATAAGCTCTTGCAATCACATAAGATGGCTCATAAAATGCACTGCAATTATAATTGTCAATGGTATCACAAATATCATTATTATATACACGAATAATGCCATCAACATAATCTTCTTTCGGCAATGCAGTGTCTGATATAAGTCGTTGGTACACTTTTCCCATTTCAAGTGCAGTAGGCACCTTTTCAGCCAAATCTTTATCTACGTTGGTAATGTCAAAATTGCCCTCTGACAAATGATATTCTTCAATCCAGTCATCCTCAACCTGTAATGGATTTTCACTGTGAAGAACATTTGCAACACAAATCAAATGTTCCAATGCATCCTTACCAATCGTATTTACAACATATCTGTTTTTCTGATGAAGCTTACGTGCAACACGTTCAATCATATAGCACATAAAATACAAATCTTTCACTTTTATTTCTTCTTCGGGGAAATATTTATTTGTCATAAAGTTACACTCCCTTCAAATTTCAAAGTTTTCAAGGCATCATCTGTACAAAATACAATCTGATGTGTTGGATACTTAAATTTAACTAATAACCAGAACGCTTCTTTTGTTATATTTCCGGCAATATATTCTTCTACATAATCCCAAATCTGATCATCCGCCATTGGTCCTTCCACTATATCATATGAATGTTTCTGTCCGCTTCTGCAACCCACAACAAATTCCAGCCACTCTTCGGTCATCTGTGGGAAACTTAATATCTTTAGTTCCTTTTTTTGTTCAAAGTGATAACTATTTACTACCGATGCACCTTTTTTTGTAAGCGCCCATCGTTTTGCTTGCTTTTCGATATTGGTACAGTAGAAACCATATCCAAAGTCCTTGTAATGACCATTGACCAGAATCTCAGGATTAGGCACTTCCACATTACTTCCATGATATAAAATAATACTTTCCATTTTTCGCCCTCCTATTCTTCGTCATCATAAGATTAATAATAAACGATATGATAAAAAAATGCAAAAAAAAGAACGAGCACTGCTCGTTCTTTTGTGTATCATTAGTCGATACATTTATGAATTTCCTGTAATGACATCACTCCGATTTCGCCATTTTCAAGGACTGCCTTGATACCCTCAGCGGTTGCCTTTGCAGCTGCCATCGTCGTCATATACGGAACCTTTGCCTTGATAGCTGTCTTGCGGACATAGCTGTCATCGAAGATTTTCTCTTCTTCTACAGCCGGCGTATTGATAATCAACTGTACGTTGCCGTTCATGACTTCATCCACAATGTTTGGTCTGCCTTCCTGCATCTTGTTGACACGGACTGCTTTGATACCATTTTTCACAAGTAACTCGTAAGTTGTACCTGTAGCCATGATGTTAAAGCCACATTCTTCAAATGTCTTTGCAACATCTACAACCTCCGGCTTATCCTTACGGCTTACACTGAACAATACGGTCCCTTCCTTTGGAAGCTTTGTCTGTGTTGCTTCCTGTGCCTTGTAGAAGGCTTCTCCAACGTTCGTAGATAATCCAAGTACCTCTCCGGTTGAACGCATTTCAGGTCCAAGTACCGGGTCAACTTCCTGGAACATGTTAAATGGGAAGACTGCTTCCTTTACACCATAATATTTTGGATGCACTTCCTTCATCTGTGGCAATGGTGAAGGGATACCTGTCAACTCACTTGTCATAATCTGAGTTGCCACCTTAACCATAGATACCCCACATACCTTTGATACCAAAGGTACCGTTCTGGATGCTCTTGGATTTGCCTCTAATACATACACTTTATTATCTTCGATTGCGTACTGCATGTTCATCAAACCGCAAACACCCATCTCCTCCGCAATCTTTCTTGTATATTCCTTGATGGTCTCAACGAGATTTTCCGGAATACCACGGGATGGAAGGATACATGCAGAATCTCCGGAGTGTACACCTGCAAGCTCGATATGCTCCATAACAGCCGGAACAAATGCATGCTTACCATCGGCAATCGCATCTGCCTCACACTCTAATGCGTGTCTTAAGAATCTATCAATCAAGATTGGTCGATCCGGTGTTACACCGACAGCTGCTGCCATGTATGTCTTGAGTGATTCCGGCTCGCTGACAACTTCCATACCACGTCCGCCAAGAACGTAGGAAGGACGTACCATAACCGGATATCCGATTTTCTCTGCTACCTCGAGTGCTTCCTCTACCGTTGTAGCCATACCAGCCTCCGGCATAGGAATCTCAAGCTTATCCATCATGGCACGGAACAAGTCACGATCCTCAGCCATATCGATGACTTCCGGTGAAGTTCCAAGGATGCGAACACCATTTTTCTTTAAGTCTGCAGCAAGGTTCAATGGAGTCTGTCCACCAAACTGTGCGATTACACCAATTGGCTGTTCCTTCTCATAAATTGACAATACATCTTCCAATGTCAATGGCTCAAAGTAGAGCTTATCAGAAGTGTCATAGTCTGTGGATACTGTCTCCGGATTACAGTTTACGATGATGGTCTCGAAACCAAGTTCCTTCAATGCAAGTGCTGCATGTACACAGCAATAATCAAACTCGATACCCTGTCCAATACGGTTTGGACCACCACCGAGAATCATGATCTTCTTCTTATCGGAAGCAGTTGTATGATCCTCTGCATTATATGTTGAATAATAATATGCCTTATCCAATGTACCACTTACGTGTACCGGTTCCCAGCTTTCTGTGATGCCGTATCCGATTCTTGTCTTGCGAATCTCATCCTCTGACACCTCAAGAATCTGGCTCAGGTAACGGTCAGAGAAACCATTTTTCTTGGCATGCTCCAGCACTTCCTTCGCCGGTACGCTACCCTTCATGTCAATCAACGCTTCTTCTTCCTCAACCAGCTCTTTCATCTGTTCGATAAAGTAATGCTTAATCTTTGTAAGCTCGAAGAGTTCATCTACCGTAGCACCCTTACGAAGTGCCTCATACATGATAAACTGACGCTCACTGGTCGGCTCAATCAAAAGCTTCAATAACTCTTCCTTGGACTTCTCATGGAAATCCTTTGCAAATCCCAAACCATAACGTCCAATCTCAAGGCTTCGAATTGCTTTTTGGAATGCTTCCTTATAATTCTTACCGATACTCATGACTTCACCTACGGCACGCATCTGTGTACCGAGCTTGTCCTGAGAATCCTTAAATTTCTCAAATGCCCATCTTGCGAACTTGATTACAACATAATCTCCACCCGGAACATATTTATCCAGAGTGCCATGCACACCACATGGAATCTCGTCCAAAGTCAATCCGGATGCAAGCATTGCTGAAACAAGTGCAATCGGGAAACCGGTTGCCTTGGAAGCAAGTGCGGATGAACGGGAAGTTCTAGGATTAATCTCAATAACGATGATACGGTCAGAAACCGGATCGTGTGCGAACTGTACGTTTGTACCACCGATAACTTCAACCTCATTGACAATCTTGTATGCCTGTTCCTGCAAACGCTTCTGAAGGTCTTCCGAAATTGTCAACATTGGAGCGGAACAGAAGGAATCTCCTGTGTGTACGCCCAATGGGTCAATATTCTCGATGAAGCACACCGTAATCATGTTGCCCTTTGCATCACGTACAACTTCGAGCTCAAGTTCTTCCCATCCGAGAATGGACTCTTCTACGAGAACCTGACCAACCAGAGATGCCTGCAGACCTCTTGCACATACGGTCTTAAGTTCTTCCACATTGTATACCAGTCCACCACCGGCACCGCCCATTGTATAGGCAGGACGAAGAACTACCGGATATCCAAGCTTATCTGCAATTGCAAGTGCTTCCTCTACAGAATATGCAACCTCACTTCTTGCCATCTCGATACCAAGCTTATCCATGGTCTTCTTGAACTCGATACGGTCTTCTCCACGCTCAATCGCGTCTACCTGAACACCAATTACCTTTACACCATACTTATCCAATACGCCTGCATTTGCAAGCTCTGAACACAGATTCAGACCAGACTGTCCACCCAGATTTGGTAAGATTGCATCCGGACGTTCCTTTGCAATAATCTGCTCTAATCTTGTTACATTCAACGGCTCGATGTAAGTTACATCTGCAATGCCAGGGTCTGTCATAATAGTTGCCGGGTTTGAATTCACCAAAACAATCTGATAGCCAAGCTGACGTAATGCCTTACATGCCTGCGTTCCTGAATAGTCAAACTCGCAAGCCTGACCAATGATAATCGGACCTGAGCCAATTATCAAAACCTTTTTAATATCGTCTCTTTTGCTCATAATTTCCCCCGTGAAATATTTTATCCGATTTATTATACTAGTTTTTGCTGTCTATGTAAACCAGCTTTTCATTTTTTTAATACAAATACATATCCAAATCTATTCGAATAGGAAAACGCAAAATACCAAAAAGGACTGCCATAATGACAGCCCTTTTGTTGCTTCAAATATTTATTTGTTATGTCGGTACATCACAATGATTATGATGATAATTTCTGCAAATAGTGCGGCCATAAAAATCATGGATGCCGGAAACATAATCTTTCCATTACAAGTGTATTGTGACCATGTGCAAACAAACGTGAACAAGGAAAACATCAATTCCATAATCACCAGCATCCAGATGACATCTTTGTACTGCCTCAATTCTCTTCCCGGCTTAATCTTAAACGGCATACTATAGAACGACGGGCTCAGAAAATGCATCAACAAACTGATTGTCATATTCGAAATCAGCATGATAACCGGCAATATGATGATACTGCCGGGAGAGCCATATCCATCGACGTTTCCCTGTAAATCAAAGTGTGTCGGGATTTCATCCGGCAAAGTTTTCATTGCATAGATGCAAAGGACAAAGCTTGCCAACATAACCACATAAGATATAATTTCTACCGCAACATGTGCTTTTGTAATATAGAGCTTTTTGTCCATATTGATTTCCTCCAATTCGAACTCCCACAATCTTATCTCACTTACTCAATGTCCAGTACAGGTGGAACATCCAAGGATTGGGATACATACTTTCCATCTTTCTTACGCTGTCGTACACACTCCGTAAGCAGATATTCTATCTGTCCATTTACAGAGCGGAAATCATCCTCTGCCCATGCGGCAAGGTCAGAATACAATTTTTCAGACAGACGCAGCGGAACCTGCTTTTTTTCAGCCATTAATATAAGCTTCCTGAGTTTACAACCGGCTGTGCATCATGGTTGCCGCAAAGAACCACCAGCAAGTTGGAAACCATTGCAGCTTTCCGTTCCTCGTCAAGCTGTACCAATTCCTTTTCATTCAGTCTTTCCAATGCCATCTCTACCATACCGACAGCACCATCCACAATCATCTTTCTCGCATCGATAATGGCTGAAGCCTGCTGACGCTGCAACATAACAGATGCAATCTCAGGCGCATATGCAAGATATGTAATTCTTGCTTCAATAATCTCAAGTCCTGCATCGTTGACCTTGCTTTGAATCTCTTCTTTGATTCTCTGTGCTACGATTTCTGCAGAACCACGAAGACTTCCCTCATCTGCAACACCATCACCGGTTGTATCCACATTGCTTGCAACATCATATGGATAGATTCTTACGATATTACGAAGGGCACTGTCACATTGCAAGGACAAATATTCCTTATAATTATCTACGTTGAATACTGCCTTTGCCGTATCTGTCACTCTCCAGATGACTGCGATTCCAATCTCTACCGGATTTCCCAGGCAGTCGTTAATCTTCTGTCTTCCATTGTTCAAGGTCATCGCCTTCAGAGAAATCTTCTTGCTCAGATTCACGCTCGCTGTTGTACCGTCTACCGAAATAGACATTCCTGCACCCTGCGTCTGCGCATCACCACTCTGTGCAAGCTTCGTAGATGCAGCAGGATTAATGGCAGAACAAAATGGATTTACAAAATAGAATCCATCTTCCTTGATGGTTCCCTTGTACTTACCAAACAAGGTAAGAACCAATGCTTCATTTGGCTTGAGAACACGCAGACCACAAAGTGGAATCCATCCAAGTGACAAAATCAAAACACCTAACACTACCATCGGTATCGATTCATCTGCACCGATTACAATGGCACAAATTCCAAGTGCGTATGCTACCAGCACCAGAAATAACACCAAACCTCCGAGTTTCTTTTTCGTATAAATCTTCTCAGTCATAATACATTCCCTCCTTATGTTTTATTATGATATCATCATGATATCACTTACATTTCATATTGTCAACATTTTCCAGTACAAAAAATTCCCCGCCAGTTAACTGACGGGGAACATTTTCTCCTAACCTCAGGATATACATTTCCATAAAACTATCCACCAAGTGTCACATCCTGCACGCCATACCACTCTAACGCCCGTTCAAAATCTGCATCCGAATAGTCCGGCCACAGATGATCCTCCACATAAAAATCGGCATATACGGATTGAATTGGTAAAAATCCGGAGAGTCTGCGCATGCCACCCCACCGTATAATCATATCAATTCTGGATATGTCTTTTGAATATGGGGTTCCATCCAATTCCATGTGTGACAAATCCCATTGCCATCCATAATTCACCAGAAAATTCAACCGGATACCTCCACCATGTACGCGTGTACGTTTTGTATACGGAAGTAACTCCTTGGGAAAGCATTTTGATTTTGTATCTCCGATTACCAGCAGATCCGCGCCTTCCATCGTAAGCAATTCGACTGCTTTCACACACGCTTTTTGAAAAGCCTGAAACTGCTGTGCCGGTCGTTTGCAGTTATCGACCGTAAAACCATAATATGTGACTTCCTTTATTCCTTTTTTCTTTGCCATCCGAAGCAGCTTCAGTCCCGGTTCTAAACCATAATCATATCCATCCTGTTTTTCCATTCCATTTTCCACTGCCCATCTGCGGTTTCCATCCGGTATGATACCGATATGCTGTGGTTTTTGCTTGCTCATTCTCATCACCTCAAAATGAGTATTGCCAGGGTAGAGGAGATTTTATACGATGGCTCGATTAAAAATCCTCGTCATCATCCATATCCATGTGATCATGGTCTTCTAAGACCTCACCCACACGGATGCGCTTGCTCTCTTTCATGCGCTCCACTTCTTCATGAATGATTTCCTTTACATCACGAGGATTCTTGATGTTCTTTACCTCCAACGTCGGAAGTGTCTTATCTGAGGACACCAATGTGATGGTTCCGACTCCGAAGATTTTCTGCCCCAAGCTGATTTTTACGGAGACATCACGAATACGATACAACAAAATCTCGTTGATGTTCGTCGTAAATAATCCTTCCTCGATAAAGAATCGGTCCTTATGGATGTAATACTTTGTAAAACTAATCGGCAGACCCAAATGTCTCTTTCTGTCATACCATACGCAATCTTCTTTTTTCATGTGTTTTCTCCTCCGTATATTCATAATGTGTTTTTTCTCTAAATTGACAGCCTTTTTCCGGCTGTAGTTCTTCTTGTAACATCTTAAAAATCATATCGTCTGATTTCACAATTCCTGATTCCATACTTACTGAATTCTTCGTTGGTCATGTCTCTAAAGTAGGATTCGATGGCTCTAGCGATTCCATTATGTGCCACCAGCAAATATACTTCATCCCTTTCACGCAGCTCATCTAAGAGATTGTAGATTCTCTGACACAAACGAAGCATACTCTCTCCACCTTCATACGAAGTGACAAAGCTTTGCTTTGCAAGTCCAAACTCCTTGCCGTCCCTTGCCGTACCTTCCCACTTTCCGAAATCCTGCTCAATCAAACGCACTTCCATCTTGGCAGGAATCCCTGTCACCCCGGAAATCTCCATGGCTGTATCTCTGGCTCTGCTCAAAGGGGAATATAAGATTTTGTCAATCTGTAATCCCTCTTCCTTTACCAGCACTCCAAGCTGTCTGGCCTGGTTTCTTCCTTCCTCTGTCAGGGGACTATCTGTTGCACCACAGATTTTATTTTCCACGTTCCACACAGTCTGCCCATGTCTGGTGTAATAAAAATGTCCCTTTCCGGCTTTTGGCAAACGTGATTTTAAGTATTCATAACGTACACGTTTTTCTTCTTTTTGAAAATGGATTTCACTTTCTCTATCCTGTAACAGGGCACAGTCATAAACAAGGTCTTTTGCTTTTTCCTGAAACTGCTCACTCGTCAAATCAAAGATGACCTGATCGACTACATTGTAGCAATGCACACCGCCATTGTCGGTCGGCATGGCGTACACCTTGCCGCCAAAGATATCCTGTGCCAAAAATGCGGTGATGGAACACTGCCCCATCGTCTTGTTATCCGGTGTCCAATTGTCACGCATACGCGGCGCACAGGTATCTGCACACCAGATTTTTGATAAACGGTCATATAAGTCATAAACCGTTTTTATCCCTTTATAAATCG
>JBJENA010000041.1:0-17073 GCA_051879955.1 Wujia sp. | reverse complement strand
AAGTTACCCGGTGTAATCTCGTTACGGAAGGACTTACCAATCTGTCCGATACCAAATGGAATCTTCTTACGTGAAGTTCTCTGTACATTTTTGAAGTTTACGAAGATACCCTGTGCAGTCTCCGGACGAAGGTATACCGTGTTCTTTGCATCCTCTGTTACACCCTGGAAAGTCTTGAACATCAAGTTAAACTGACGGATACCTGTGAAGTTGTGCTTACCACATGTAGGACAGCAGATATTCTTCTCCTCCACATATTTCTCCATCTCTTCGTTGCTCCATCCATCGATAGAGCCTTCACATTCGATACCGTTGTCTGCCATATAATCTTCAATCAATTTATCTGCACGGAATCTCTCATGACACTCCTTACAGTCCATCAACGGATCTGCAAATCCACCCAGATGTCCGGATGCTACCCATGTCTGTGGATTCATAAGGATCGCACAATCTACACCGACATTGTATGGATTCTCCTGGATGAACTTCTTCCACCATGCCTTTTTTACGTTGTTCTTAAGCTCTACGCCAAGATTTCCGTAATCCCATGTATTTGCAAGTCCACCATATATCTCTGAACCCGGATATACAAATCCTCTATTCTTTGCCAATGCTACAATTTTGTCTAATGTTTTTTCCATTGTAAAAAACCTCCAAATATGATTGTTTCATTTTACATACATTACCATAAAATTTCAACCCTTTTTATAATGTCGATAAAATTTCAAGGGATTGGAATTCTTTATCCACATATTGCCTGCGAAACCGATTGGTCACAAATCGAAGCTCGGCAAAGACTTCATCCGAAAGTGTAAAGGAATATAGCTTGGGAAATGCTGCAGATACAATAAACTGCAGGGTATATACCAGACTCGGGCTAATCTCCTTTGCAGACTTTGTCAAGGCAGCACAATTTTTACACAGCACACCACCCTTTGTCTCCTCAAAGGCAACCACTTCCTTGCTTCCACACTTGATACAGTGATATGCATGAAGTCCCTGACCTTCGAGGTCCATCAATCGAAGCTCGTAGATATAACGAATCAGCTCTTGTTTCATCTGTCCTGCAACTAATGCCTTCAATGTAAAATACAACAGATTCAGGTGATTCACGCAGAAATCTCCCTCTCTTGTGTAATAGGACATAAATTCGCAAAAATAGGATGCATAACAAAGTTTCTCAATATCTGCAGATATCTCTGTAAAGTACTCTGTTACATCTGCCTTCACAAGGTTGTAAGCCTCTCGTCCTGCCACCAAGGTAAAGCTACCCATCACAAAGGATTGGGCTGCCGCGCGGAAGCTGCTATTGACTCTTCTGCTTCCGTTGGCAAACACCGTAATCTTTCCACGTTCCTTGGTCAGAACCACCAATCGCTTATCATACTCTCCAACCATGGATGTATATAAAATTATACCTGAAACAACGATTTCCTCTCGCATCGCTTTTCCCTATTTCTTTTCATGATAATGACTGTGATAATTAAGAATAAACAATAAAACCACAAAAGCTATGATTGTAACTACCAAAATCCAAATCGCTACCGGAACCTCATGGATGTTAAAGCAACGAATATTGATCCACATCTGATTAATGTCCTTGGTTGCTTCCTCATCAAAATATTGCATGATAGCACTTCTGTTTAATACCTCCATCGTCGGATATTGGGCAAAGAGCTGTCGGTCGAGCTGGTCTACGGATGTCTCAATCACATAATCCTCATTTTCATTGTCATTGGCAAAGAAGAAGCCAAGTGGATACTCTGCCACTTCTTCCTCGTCATCTTCTGCTTCATAACACCACTTTGCATAATCAAAAACTGTGGTATCCTCTCCACCGCCGATAACAGAAGTATATCCGATATAATACATATTTCTTACTGCATTATCGGGTCTTGACAAGAAATTGACAAAAGCCTGAGCCGCATGTTGTTTTTGGGCATCTCCCGCAATACCTTTTTTGAGCATAACCCATCCGTCAAACCAAAGGTTTGTAGATTCTTCAGGAACTGCAAAATTCAGATAAAAGTCATCTTCTTCTGCCTGATCCATCGCATATACCGCATCTCCGGACCACTGATAATTGGCAATGACCTTACCGCTAACCATGTCTGCCTTTCCGCTATCTGTCTCAAAGGAATACACATTTTCACGCATCGTCTGAAGCAGGCATTCTACATCAGCAATCGTATCCTTGTTTACGTCGTTCATGACATTCTTGAGATTTTCATGATAATCCGGGTCATTGCGAAATGCATCACTCATGAGCAAATCTCTGCGGTAATCACCCAAGGCTGCAAAATAGGAATCTCTTACATTATCCTTGAGTGTAATCTGACGATTGAACTTCTCATTTCGAAATACCGTCCAGGTAGATGCTTCTTCCTTTGTCATAACCTCCGGGTTATATAACACACCGGTTACGCCCCACATATATCCAGCCGCATAACGACTCCATGGTTCCCCGTTAATTTCATTTTCTTCAAAGGTCTGACGAATATACGGTGAGACGCCTTTGATATAGTAGTTTTCTTCCACTGTCTCATCAAAGAAATCATCACTATAGGCAAGGAGCTGATTTTGTGCCATCAATTTCATAATCAGGTACTCCGATGGACATACCAGGTCATAGACATCTCCAAGCGAGAGCTGGTTGTACAAATCTTCATTGGTACCAAAACAGGAATATTCAATCTCAACCTTCTTTCCGTAGGTTTCCTCATACCAAGTACAAAAGTCATCCATCATGGTATTTACGCCAAGAATCTCTGTTCCGTTTTCAAGCTCGATTAATTCTTCCTCTTCGTCCCAATCACCAAGGTCGATATACTCTTCCCAGTTGCAAACACGAAGCTTGATGACATCTTCCTCATCACTGTTCGGCGATTTTGCAATAGCACTCATGCCTGTTGGAACAAGTATACCAATAAATATGCAAAGTGCTAACAAGAAGGCAAACAAACGCTGTTTTCTCATATCTGTGTACCTCCTTTTTTCTCTTCTTTCTTTGTACAAAGATTCATCAGGACAACCACCAAAATTACAATCAAAAATACGACTGTGGACAATGCCCAAAGTGCTGTCTTAATCTCTGTCTGCGAACCTTTTGTTGCATTTACCACATAGGTACTAATGGTATTGAAGGTCGCAGGCTTTGTATAGGTTGCGATAAAATAATCATCCAAAGAAAGTGTGATTGCAAGCATAAACCCAGCCAAAATTCCCGGCATAATCTGAGGAATTACAACCTTGGTAAATGCTTTTCCCGGTGTCGCACCAAGATCTAAGGCTGCTTCATATAAGCTTCCATCCATCTGCTTGAGCTTTGGCACAACAGACAGATATACAAACGGCGCGGACAATACCACGTGTCCAATCACAAGTGGAATATAGCTTTCCTTATCAATTCCAAATGCTACAATCAATAAAATACAGATGGAAAAACCTGTCACAACATCTGCATTCACAACCGGAACCTGATTGAGCGCATGGATGGTTGCAGATGCAACCTTTTTGGAATAAAATGCGCCAACTGCACCCAATGTTCCAAGAATGGTTGCAAGTAATGCAGATCCAAGCGCAAGAACTACAGTACCGATAATCATCGCACGAAGTTCTTCGTTCGTAAACAGTGTGACATAGTTTTGTACTGAAAATCCACGAATGCTACCGATACTCGTAGAATCTGTAAAACTGTAAACTGCAAGAATCACAATCGGAGCATACATCACTGCTATCATAATCAGCATAAATAAAAATTTCACTGTCTTTTTCATTATAGCAATGCACCTCCTCTGCTGTTTCCGTCATCATCCGAATATTTATTCGTAAGCAATGTGAAAACCAAAATAATCATCAGCAAAATAAGTGCAATCATGGAACCTCCATGCCAGTTATCAGAAGCAAAATAGCTTCCAATCAAGCTTCCCATGATATATGTGCTATTGTAAAGCATATCAAGGACAACATAGTTTGTCATAGATGGCAAAAATACCATCACAATACCACTGATAATACCCGGAACGGAAAGTGGCAGGGTTACCTTCAAAAAGGTCTGCAAGCTACCTGCTCCGAGATCATTCGCTGCTTCAAGCAGACTCTGATCCAGTTTCATCAAGGTTGTATACATGGGCAGAATCATAAATGGAAGAAAATCATAAGTCATACCTAACACAGAATTCAGGAATGGGTGAAAGGCAAGATTTCCCTCCAACACGGTCAAGATTTCCTTGAGCGCTGTGATACGAAGTGTAAAATTAATCCACATTGGCAATACAAAAATCATTACAATCACTGATTTGTGACGCAACGAACTACGCGCCAGGATATATGCAATCGGATAAGCAAGAAGGACACACAGACAGGTAGTCACTACTGCGAGCGCAAAGCTGTAGCACAATGTTCCGATTGTGTTTGGACTGGTGAAAAAGCCCACCAGATTGTCAATAGTAAACGCACCTTCTCCATTTGTGAAGGCATAATAAATAATTACAAACAGCGGAGCCAGCACAAACAAAAACAAAAAAAGTGCGTATGGTATGCCCAGCTGTTTTCTGGCAAAGCGCAAACCGCTCATACTCATCTCTCCTTTTTCTATTTCTTTAATGTGTACTGAATCTTCTCCTGTGGAATAATCAAACTAACATAGTCATCCATATTCCACAAATACTCGTCATCAACAATAAAATCTTCATCCATATCGGTACGAACGACATAGCTGTAATGATCACCCTTATAAATCAAGTTGATAATATGTCCACAAACCAGCCCTTCTTCTTCATTATCGCTCATCTTGATATCACCCGGCATGATAGAAACCACTACCTTGAGCTTATCAATCTCAACTTCATTGTCGTTTGCATCAACGAGTACACCTGCTTCATCAAAATGTGAATTTGGAATAATCTGTGTGAAATCACAAGAAAGCTTACCATCCAAAAATTCAAGATAGTATTCCTTATCCAGGCAAATATCTGTCTCAAACTTGTTCATGGTATGCTCTGCAATCATGATGTGAATACCATCCGGCTCAATCTGAATGCCCACCTTATCGCCTACCTGCGCAGACTTGGTGGTCTGAATCACGATTTCGTTCTTACCGGATTCCACGGTAATCTCATAATGAACGCCTTTAAAGACAACAGAAGTAACCACACCCTGAATCTTTCCTTCCTCTGGTGTGGTCAAAATCACGTCTTCCGGACGGACGACGGCATCAATCAAAGTACCATGCTCCACATCATCCAGACATTCAAACTCGGCACCGCAAAAGCGCACCCTGAGCTTATCTGTCATGATTCCGTTGAAGATGTTACTCTCGCCGATAAAATCCGCGACAAACGCATTTTTCGGCTCATTATATATATCTTCAGGAGTGCCAATCTGCTGCATCTTACCTTCTGACATAACAACAATCTTGTCTGACATCGTAAGCGCTTCCTCCTGGTCATGGGTCACGTAAATAAAGGTAATACCAAGTTTTTCGTGCATGCTTTTAAGCTCCAGCTGCATCTCCTTACGCATCTTTAAATCCAATGCACCCAGTGGCTCATCCAAAAGCAAAATCTGCGGCTCATTGACCAGAGCTCTTGCAATTGCAATTCTCTGCTGCTGACCTCCGGACAAGGTCGATACCTTTCTTGTCTCGAAGCCTTCCAGATCAACCATCTCTAAAACTTTCTTTACCTTTTTTTGAATCTCATCCTTTGGCATTTTCTTTAATTTCAACCCAAAGGCAATATTGTCAAAAATGTTTAAATGTGGAAACAATGCATATCGTTGAAATACTGTATTAATTGGGCGTTTATTTGGTGGTAAATTACCGATTTCCTCACCATTTAACAGTATTTCTCCCTCTGTAGGAATTTCAAAACCCGCTATCATGCGGAGAGTTGTGGTCTTACCACAGCCCGAAGGTCCTAAAAATGTTACGAATTCGCCCCTTTTTACCGTAAGGTTAAAATCCTCTACAGCGACAAACCCATCCTCAAATGTTTTTGTGATGTGCTTTAGCTCAATAATGTTTGTTGAACTAGTTTTGTTTTCCAATGAACTCTCATCCTCCTTATTTTCCTGACTTTCTTATCCATGGCATTGGCGAAAGCAGGACCGATTTTTTCGTACCGTATATTACTTTCCGTGGTACATTCGGTCTTCCTCTTCATATTTTGGTTCACATGTAAGCTGAACACCGATTTTCTTTAGTAGCTGCTCATCAACCGACGACAGCAAAACAGTTGAATGTGCTTCACAGCCCTTCAACTTGGAAAGTTGTTGCATAGCAAGCTTTGCATTTTCATCGCTTGCAGCGGTTGTCGAAAGCGCAATCAAAATCTCGTCTGTATGAAGACGTGGATTGCGACTTCCTAGGTAATCTATCTTCAATCTCTGTATTGGCTCTATGGCTTCCGGTGATACCAGTTTCACCTCATGCTGAATGCCTGCCAATACCTTCAATGCATTCAAAATTGCTGCTGCCGATGCACCAAGCAAATCGCCGGTTTTACCGGTTACAATCGTGCCATCCGGCAGTTCGATCCCCATCGCCGGATGTCCTGTCAATTCTTCACGGTCAAGAGCAGCCCTTGCGACCTTACGTTCCTCCATGCTCACCCCTGCCTGACGCAGGAGAAGCTCTAACTTATTTTTGTCATTCTTGGTCTGTCCAAAGCGTTTCTTTTCACACAGACACTGATAGAATCTACGGATAATTTCCTGCTTGGAAGCACGGCAACACGCCTCATCATCTACGATACAGTTTCCGGCCATATTTACACCCATGTCGGTCGGTGACTTGTATGGACTCTCGCCTGCAATCATCTCGAACATGGCTTCCACAACCGGGAAGATTTCAATGTCACGGTTGTAGTTAACTGTCGTCTTTCCATAGGCTTCCAAATGAAAGGGGTCAATCATATTTACATCATTTAAATCTGCAGTTGCTGCCTCATAAGCAAGGTTGACCGGATGCTTTAATGGCAGATTCCAGATTGGGAAGGTCTCAAACTTTGCGTATCCTGCCTTCACGCCTCTCTTATATTCATGATACAGCTGTGACAGACAGGTTGCCATCTTTCCGCTTCCCGGTCCCGGTGCAGTAATGACTACCAACGGTCTCTCTGTCTCGATATATTCATTCTTTCCATAGCCCTCATCGCTCACGATATGTGCTACATCATTTGGATATCCCGGAATCTTATAGTGACGGTATGACTTGATTCCAAGAGACGAAAGCTTCTCCTGGAACAGCACTGCAGATGCCTGACCTGCAAACTTTGTCAGACATACGCTTCCTACAAACAATCCAATCGCCTGGAACTCATCAATCAAACGAAGTACGTCCAGGTCATAAGTAATTCCATAATCGCCACGAACCTTGTTACTCTCGATATCTTCCGCACTGATTACGATAACGATTTCTGCCTGGTCCTTGAGCTGTAACAGCATCTGAAGCTTAGAATCCGGTTTAAAGCCCGGTAACACGCGGGATGCATGATAATCATCAAACAATTTTCCTCCAAATTCCAGATACAGCTTATTGTCAAATTTTGCAATTCTTTCTCGAATATGCTCTGATTGCATCTTCAAATATTTTTCATTATCAAACCCTATCTTCATCTCGTTCACCTCATAAAAAAACTTCTCGTATTATATCACAGTCGAAAAAGCACGAAAAGATTTTTTTTAATCTTCGTCTCGATATCCGTAATTGCGAAGCAATGTATCGCTATCTCTCCAATCCTTCTTGACCTTTACCCACAATTTCAGATTCACCTTGGTATCAAGCAGATTTTCCATACTCACTCTTGCCTTGCTTCCAATCTTCTTAAGCATAGCTCCCTGTTTTCCAATGATGATACCCTTGTGCGAATCCCGTTCACAGATAATCGTTGCATCAATATCTATCAATCCACGTGCACCAAATGGCTGACCTTCCTTAAGAGGCCTCTCTTTCATGCGGTCAATTACCACTGCAATTCCATGTGGAATTTCCTTATCCAGAAGGCGAAGTGCCTGCTCACGAATCAGTTCCGCTACAATCTGACGCTCCGGCTGATCTGTCACGGTATCCTCATCGTAAAACTGCGGTCCAAAGGTAAGCCGCGACTTGATGGTACGAATCAGCTCATCTGTATTTTTTCCCTTCAACGCACTTACCGGAACGATATCCTCAAAATCATGGACATCCTTGTAAGTTTCAATGGCTTCAAATACAGCGGTTTCCTCTACAGTGTCCGTCTTGTTGATAACCAAAATCACCGGAGTATCTACCTTTTCCAATACCTCGATAATATGACGCTCTCCTGCACCGATAAAGGTTGTCGGCTCCACAATCCACATAATCACATCCACTTCACTGAGTGTTCCGTGTGCCACATGCATCATGTATTCTCCAAGCTTATTCTTTGCCTTGTTAATTCCCGGTGTATCCAAAAATACGATTTGCGCTTCGTCATCCGTATAAACAGTCTGTATACGATTTCTTGTTGTCTGTGCCTTACTGCTGGTAATCGCAATCTTTTGACCAATTAAACGATTCATCAGTGTTGACTTTCCGACATTTGGTCTTCCGATAATTGCTACAAATCCAGACTTGTAGGTAGATATATCCATAGGTTCCTCCATTGTTTCTTAAAATACATTCTTCACTTCATGGAAATGTTCTTTTTGTGCTTCGAGTTTCTTTTCATCGCCCACTGCACAGATGACACCCGTGTCCATAATTGCCGCAACATATCCTTCGAGATTTCGAATGACAGCCTCATCAGTTGCAAGTACTTCATCTCTCGTCTTTTGTAATTCTTCATCTCCTATATCCATCAAATAGGCAATAAAACTAAAGTTACCTTCTGCGGATGGTGTAAGTGGTGCATCAATCTTCGCAATCGCTCCGATGATATACTTGGTCATGTCTCTCTCATCTGCCCGGAAATTGCGCACATATTCCGGTGCATGCTTATAAATCTCATAGGTTTCCATCAGATTTGGATCGCGGTAAGAGGTAAAGTATGCATTTCCGCTTCGATTGAAGCTGCACATACTTCCATATGCGCCACCCTTTACACGCACATTCAACCACAGATAGTCATAAGAAAAAATCACCTGCAACACAGACAAGGAACCGGTATATGGCAATCCCTTCTTCAGGAAGTTTCCTGCTGCCGCAACGTACTGTACCTGGCTGGCTGTCTTGAAGCCTTCATTCTTTATCTGCGGTATAAGCTTTTTTACATCGTCAAAACGTGCTCTGGTTGAAAGCTTCTTGGATAGTGAAGTCACCGCCTCATGCAGGGACTGCTTTGGATCTTTCTTAGAGGTATAGTTCACAACCAGATTTCCCCTGCACAACAGCTGCCCTAATACTTCCTGTAAGCTGCTTACCAAGGACTCATAACGCTCTTCAAAGTGATCATCCAAGTCTGCAAGGTATGCATAATAATCCACACCCTCCGTCAATTCCTTCACGATACCAATTGGTGAAATATAGGAAATTGCACGTCCGGCAGTAGTTGTATGTCCCGCGGAAAGCAAATCATCCTTTAAGCTTGTACGAGACTGTGCAATGATTTCACGCAAACGCTTCTTGTCGTCCAACTTCGATGTGAACAAGATTTCCTCGATAAATTCAAATGCCTTATCCACCTTGTCATCAAACATCTTTGCACTCACCACGAAATGAGTCACATAGTCATCCACGTTCTTCTTATTTGTTACGGTTGTAGTAAATCCAATTCCACCTGTATGAATATTAATTTCATTTGACAATTCATTATAGGTGTAATGCTCTGTATTCACATATTTAAAGATATCCGTCAGCAAAGAGATTGCCGGGAACTTCTCCTGGTCGATATCATCCATCTCAAAATTGAGGGATACATAGGAAATGCCATTTGTAAAGATATCATGACTGACAACCTTTACCTGTTCAATCTCTGTAAACTGATTATTGATGGTTCTTGCTTTCTTATCGATGTCCTCGATGGTAAGCATCGGAATCTTCGCAAGGTCTTCTTCGTCATCCGGTGCATCCTGATACTGTTTGAGATGCTCCATATTTGCACGAATCTCTTCTAATTGCGCATCGTCTAATGTCTCCTTGTAAGCTGCCAAACGATCCTTTTCACGCTGAACAATCTCATTATTTAATCCCTTCTTTGGCATAAATACACAATAGGTTTTGTGTGTATTTTCCAACAAATAGGTGCGAATCAATCCCTCAAAGTATCCGGTTGTTGCTTTTTTCTTCAGTGAATCATACACTTCATTCATGGAGAATAAATCAAGCGCTGACATATCATCATACAACCATGTTGAAAATGCATTTAAACCAAGCATCAACCCCTTTGGATAACGACCAAAGTTTCCTTCCTTGTGCTTAAACTCAAAATAGTTAATGGCAGCAAGAATAGACTTTTGATCCAGCCCATCTTCTACAAACCTTGAAAGACTTTTCGTAATCACATCCAGGAAACGGTCTTGGTCCTCTTTGTTTGCATTTTTTGCAATAATCGAAAATGTTGGCTGCAATATGCCATCGTCATACGAAGAAAAGACGTCTTTTCCGATATTTGCATCAATCAAAGCCTGCTTAAGCGGTGCACCCGGTGCTGTCAAAAGTGCATATTCCAGTACCGAAAATGCTGCACATAATTCCTTATCTGCACTGTTTCCAATTACCACATTGTAAGTCAGGTACGTCTGGTCACGCTCTTCTTCTGTTTCTGAAATCGAATAGTACGACTCTACTGTCTGAGGTGCCTCAAACTGCGGTTCCATTGTAAGTGCAGAATCAATCTTAAGATAATCAAACTTTGACAGATATTCCTGATCAATAAATGTGAGCTCTTTTTCCATATCTACATCCCCATAGAGGTAGATGTAACTATTGCTTGGATGATAGAATTTACGATGGAAATCCAAAAATGCTTCCTGTGTCAGATTGACGATTGCCTCCGGGTCTCCACCTGATTCAAACCCGTAAGCAGTATGCGGAAGCAAGGATTTCTCAATCATGCGATACAACTGCTCCTCCGGTGACGAATAAACACCCTTCATCTCATTGAATACAACACCATTAAAGGAAAGCGCGCCTTCATCATCCACTTCATAATGCCAGCCCTCCTGCATCATGATTTCCGGTTTCTTGTAGATGTTTGGATAAAACACCGCATCCAAATACACATCCATCAAATTATGGAAATCCTTTGCATTGAGACTTGCTACCGGATATACGGTCTTATCTGAATAGGTCATTGCATTCAAAAATGTATTCAAACTTCCCTTGCAAAGCTCCACAAACGGATCCTTTACCGGAAACTTTCTGGAACCACACAATACACTGTGCTCCGTAATATGTGGCACACCCGTATCATCTGCAGGTGGTGTACGAAATCCGATGGTAAATACCTTGTTTGTATCATCGTTCTTAATTACACACACTCTTGCTTTTGTCTGATTGTGTGACAGGATATATCCATATCCATTTACTTCTTCTAAAAAACGTTCTTCCAATAATGTGTAAGCTGCCAATATCCTTTCCTCCTTTTTACTGACATCTAACCAATATTCTCCGGACCAAAGCTCATCGGGAGCAATTCTTCCAAGGTCCGCTCTATATAATCATCTGTTGATTTTGCCATAATAATACGAAAATCTTTCGGATTTACAAATTCGCGGAGCATCTGTCTGCATACTCCACAAGGCGATGTATATTGTGACACTGCCTGTCCCTTTGATCCTGCAGCAATCACAATCGCATCAAAGCTTTTTACACCTTCACTGACTGCTTTTACAATCGCAGTTCTCTCCGCACAGATTCCCGGTGCAAATGCAGCGTTTTCCACATTGCATCCGGTAAACAGCTTATCGCCTGCTACAAGCACAGCACCAACTGTAAAGGATGAATACGGTGCATACGAAAAGCCTCTCATATCCATGGCAATCTGAATCCATGATTGAATCTGTTCTTTTTCTATCTGCATTCTATCCCTCCGTACGACAATCAACTACCGCTTTGACACTTCCATCTTCTTCTCCCTCGATCACTATCACGATACGTCCTTGTTCTATCGCCCTTTTGATCACAAGGTTCTCTCCATATTTTGCCTGATTCTTGTATTCCACCTGAATCCGATTTACCTTTTCGGATTCATCCAAATATTCTTCTGCCAGAACAATGTATTTCGCATTACTCATATGTCCGTTGTAATCAATATCCATCTTTCGAACAGCAACCGTATCTATAATCTCCAGTTCCTTTGGAAGCTTAATTTTACGCCCAAGCTTCTCCATCGGATATCGAGGTTCAAGGTCGTAGCCTTCGACATCTTCTTCCTCAATCTTGGTTGGACACATCTGTTCCATATCCATCATAGACCAAATGGAGTCTGCGCAGACAATATCTTCTCCATTTTTGTCTGTGATTACAATATTACGATATCCCAATGCACTTCCAAAATCATATGGCCAGGTCTTGACTGTGATATCCTCAAACATCTTTGGATAGCGCTTTATCTCAATATTCCATGCGACTGCAAACCATGTTCGCTTTTTCTCTAACATATAGGAAATACCTTTTCCTATGGATTCAGAATTGATGTTCACACAATCCTGCATCGCAGAAAGCAGGCTATCAAAGGACATCTTTCCTTTTGCATCAATATCTGAAAATAATACTTTCTTCTCATATGTGTACATCTTATTCCTCCTTGCCAAACATCCTCCATATTCACAATAAATCTCTAACTAATTCATACGACTATCGTGACATGTAAAGTATATTAATTGATATTCTCTTGCTACCTCGGAAAGAAATTCCTTGGCGTTTTTCAGAGTTTCTTCGTCCAGGTTTACAAATGGATCATCAAAGATTAAGAATGGTTTTTCCTGCTGATACATCGCATCTACCAATGCCATACGCATACAGATACCAATCAGGTCCTGACATCCGCTACTGAGTGTCCGGATGTCTCGATACATGCCTTCCTGCTTCATTTCAAGGTTCAGGTTTGCATCTAGTTGATACGCTTCCTGTTTGGTTGCCAGATATCCGTAATACTTTTCAAATCCTTGCTTTAAAGGAGCTGTATATTTGGAAGTAAACTGTTCCTTGGCTTGTGTCATAAAGCTTTGCGTGTATTTGATAATTTCAACCTTTTTCTTCAATGTATTGATTTCTTCCTCCATGTCATGAAGGGTTTCTTCCTGTTCCTGAAGGTCATCTAACTGTTTTGCTTTTGCCTCTATTTGCCTGTCATATTGCATGATTTCAGTATGGATTTGCTGTATCTTCTTTGAAAGCTCTGCCAGTTCCTGATTACAGCTATCTACACTTTTTTGATTCTGCACGTTTTCTGTCTGCAGATTGCATTCCTGTTCAAGCTTCTTCTTACGCTCTAGGACATACATATATTCTTGATTTGCAGCCTCATAGGTCTGCAAATTGACTTCTATCTTTTGTAGCAAGCCCTGATAATCCTGCATACTATATCCGGACAGATTCTCCTCCGGCTCATACGGACCGAAGAATTCAAAGATATCGTCTTCTTCCACCTGTGTTTCCTTCGGTTTACAAACTAAGAAGATTCCCACACAGATAAAAATCGCTACCAAAACAATAGCAATCTTCGGTATAGAGGTAATCAAGCACCCTAATATCGCAATGAGACAAATCACAAGGAAACCAGCGACTAATCTTGTCTGTGACTGTTTCTTTTCTGCCTCCTGCTTGCTTTTTTCCTGTTCTACCTGCTTCAACCGATTTCGCATTTCTTGCAGCTGCTCATTCGTTGGTGGTGCTTTTGGAAATTTAGCGGCGAGGCTTTCCACACGGGAAAGTCGAAATGCAACCTCGTTGCATAGTTCTTCATATTGCTGTTTTCGAACCAGGTTGCCCTGTTCCTTGGAAGCAATTGATAACTCATTTTGCACCTGAGTCTGTCGAAGCATCAACTTCTCTCGTTCCTTTTCTGTCTGCTGTCTTTGTGCTTCTAACTGTGACAAAGCGGTTTCAATTGTTTCTCTTTCGCGCAATGTTGCTCTGATATCTCCAGCTTCTTTTTGCAGCTTTGCAATTTTTCCTGTTTTTCTTGTTGCTGAAAAGTTATTCAGCAAATCTGTGAATTGTTTATTTACTTTTTCATAATTATTGATATCGTCTGTGTTATCTGCTAAATCACCAAGCTTTGCACTGATACGGTCTGTCGTCTGTGTCTTACAATCATTTTGACCAATATATATGGTTCGCATATAGGATGATTGGTCAATTTCCATCAATTCTTCTCCCAGATTTGTTGTGTAATCTGTACTGTCAAGCATGGTCTTTGCATCCTGCAAACGAAATTCATCGGATTTTGCCGTTTTCCCAAATATACGACTTATAATATAAGACTTTCCGTGTGTTTCAAAGGTGACCTGACCACCGTATATGCCTGATTGCCATGGCGTATATTTTCTTCGTTCATTTTCTATATTGCCTTGTTTACCCTCACCGGCAAATCCGAAAAACATCACACGAAGAAAGGTTGCCAATGTCGTCTTTCCCGCTCCATTTTTCATGCATATACTATTGATTCCATCTGAAAACTCCATCGTAAAGTCAGATAGTTTTCCAAAATTTTCTATATGACAGGAAATGATTTTCATACGAACTCCTCTCCGGCCAATGCCAAAATACCCATACGGATAATCTGTAATTTCATTTCTTCATCCAAGGTAGTATCTGCCTGTACGGTACGCACAAATTCACCCTTCAAGGATGCATCCAAAGCAAATGCAGCATAGTCAACAGCCAGTTTCGTCTCATCCTTAATTTTCAAAAAGAAAAATCGAGATTCGAATTGCTCACACAACC
Organism: Wujia sp.; assembly: GCA_051879955.1. Taxonomy (GTDB): domain Bacteria; phylum Bacillota; class Clostridia; order Lachnospirales; family Lachnospiraceae; genus Coprococcus_C. The sequence continues at coordinate 2,222 of JBJENA010000041.1, read as the reverse complement.
ACTCTGGATTGCGTTCCCCATCCACACTGACTTGCCCACACAAAACCAACTTAACCAAACTATCTGATGAAATATTGTGTTCCTTCAACGTCTTTTCGATACAACTTTGTACCTGCGGTGTCGTCTCACATCCACTGATATCCACCGGAAGTTCATAATACAGGCGACTTGCAAATGGAATAAATGTATCTGTAATCGCATGACGATTCGCATCGATATCCAGTAAAACAAATCCATGCTCGCCACACTCATCAAATCCTCTTGGATCCAAACAACCGCAATACACATAGTTTCCACGACTATCCAATCGTTCCCGTTTATATGCATGAATATGCCCAAGTGCGAGATAATCGATCCCCTTGTCCTTCAAAGCCTGTAACTGCACACATTCTGTCTTATCCTTGCCAATATAACCAACTTCCTGACCATGCATAGTGACTATATTTATCGCACGATTATCCAACACCAGCGATTGATGCAAACGTGCAGAATTTTCTGCATACATCTGTGCACCTGTAACCACAATCTGCACATTCTCCTCCTCCAAGGTATAGGAAGTCCAGGAATCACCAAATACCTTCCAGTTTTCCGGCATATCATCCGTAAGCTCACTTGCTTCATCATGATTTCCCCGCAAGTAAAAGAACGCAATCTCCGGATGGCGCTGTACTGCATCCAGCAAAAGATTCTGCGTGGTCTTGGTCACATGCCTGCTGTCAAACAAATCACCTGCAATGATAATCGCACGCACATCCTGCTCCTGTGCATAATCAATCATGCGCAAAAACGTCTGCGTAACCTCAGATTTTCTCTGCTTGCGTTGCTTCCCTGTTAAATTTGCTGACAACGCAGAGTCCAAATGAACATCTGCACAATGTATGATCTTCATACAATCTCCTTTAAATCACATATTATATCTTCAGAATTCCCAAGTTGTATTTCCATTTGTAAATGCGTTGAACAGATTCCTTGAGCTGTTCCTTAGTGATACGACCCTCTGTCACTGCATTTAATACAGCCTGATACTGCATTTTGTAATCTGTGGATAAAACCATATCGTTACCTGCAAGGATTGCCTGCACAGCACATTCTCCAACATCCAGGCTGTTTGCTACACCACTCATCATCAAGTCATCTGTGATAATAACTCCTTGAAAATCCAATCGTTTTCTAAGTTCTTCGTGTACCTTTTTTGAAATGGATGCCGGATTGTCTGCATCTAAGCACTCAACAATATTGTGACTGACTAATACGCAGTCCGCACCTGCTGCAATTCCTGCCTGAAATGGAATATAGTCGGATTCCAAAAAGGTACCATATTCTCTTTTGTCTCTTATTGTATTCGTATGGGTATCTCCATTGTTCCCATATCCCGGAAAATGCTTGAGTACACTTCCCATCTTCTCTCGTTTCATAATCTCGACAACACGTTCTACATAAACGGCTGTTGCCTTCGCACTATCTCCGAAGCTTCGAAGATACATGAAGTCTCCCGAGTTGACTGATACATCACAAACCGGTGCAAAATTCACATTGATTCCGTATGAAAGTAATAACTGTGATTTCTCAATTGTATCCTCTGTGATTTTGTCATATCCACCCTGTGCAAAAAGTTGTCTTGGCGATGCATAAGCATGATCGACCAATGCCCCATAACGGCTGACTCGGATGACCGGACCACCTTCTTCATCTGTTCCAATCAAAAGAGGTGTTTTACTTGCATCCTGAAAGGCCTGTATTTTTTTTGTGAGACTATCCGGAGTTTCCCGTGCAAAATCATTGGCAAATAATATGATTCCGCCAGCCGGACAAGACTCTAATACCTCTGGTCCAAATCGATCGTCATCCTTGATAAAAAACATCTGACCTACCAATTCTTCCACTGTAAGCTTTGACACGGCATCCTCTATTTTGTAGTCCAGGATAGTCTTTTCTTCATGCTTTGATTTTCCAAGCTCCCCCTCTTCCTGCGGAATCCTATTTGGTTCTTCGGTTTGTTCCGGCTGGTTTGTAAAATTTCTTTGGTCATCCTGACTGTCTCTCACTGTTCCGAAAATACCAACAACCAACATACACACGATGATAATTGCATACAGAAGTCTCTTCTGCCTTACACCCATATTGTCTTCTCCATCCTACATCCAATCATCTATCTACACATTCTAACAAAAGATGGGATGCTGCATGAAGTTGCTGCATCCCCTCTTTTACTATAATCTGTA
>JBJENA010000040.1:0-4124 GCA_051879955.1 Wujia sp. | reverse complement strand
CGTGTGATGTCATACCACCACGAACTGTAAGGATACCCTGAGCAGCCTTCATACCGGTGATATCTTCTGGTGAAGTCTCAAGTCTTACAAGAACAACCTTCTCTCCCTTAGCAGCCCATTCTACAGCATCATCAGCTGTAAATACAACCTTACCACAAGCAGCTCCCGGAGATGCTCCAAGACCCTTTCCAAGTGGAGTTGCAGCCTTAAGTGCAGCAGCATCGAACTGTGGGTGAAGCAATGTATCGAGGTTACGTGGGTCGATCATAGCAACAGCCTCTGCCTCAGTCTTATGTCCTTCAGCAACAAGATCACAAGCGATCTTAAGAGCAGCTGGAGCTGTTCTCTTACCATTTCTACACTGAAGCATGTAAAGCTTCTTGTTCTCAACTGTGAACTCCATATCCTGCATATCATGGTAGTGATTCTCGAGGATATCACAAACCTTGATAAACTCTGCGTATGCTTCTGGGAATTCCTTCTCCATCTGAGCGATTGGCATTGGTGTACGAACACCGGCAACTACGTCCTCGCCCTGTGCGTTGATAAGGAACTCACCCATAAGCTTGTTCTCACCTGTAGCAGGGTCACGAGTAAATGCAACACCTGTACCGGACTCGTTGTTCAAGTTACCGAATACCATAGGCATTACGTTAACTGCTGTACCCCATGAATAAGGGATATCGTTGTCTCTTCTGTATACGTTAGCTCTTGGGTTATCCCATGACTTAAATACAGCCTCGATAGCGAGCTTCAACTGCTCAACCGGATCTGAAGGGAAGTCCTGACCAAGCTGCTTCTTGTACTCAGCCTTGAACTGCTGAGCAAGCTCCTTGAGGTCATCTGCTGTAAGCTCTACGTCGAACTTCACACCCTTCTTCTCTTTCATCTCGTCGATAAGCTGCTCAAAATACTTCTTACCAACTTCCATAACTACGTCAGAGAACATCTGAATAAATCTTCTGTAGGAATCGTATACGAAACGAGCAAAGTTTGGATCGTCGTTACCAGCAATCATAGCTTCTACTACTTCGTCGTTCAAACCGAGGTTAAGGATAGTATCCATCATACCTGGCATAGATGCTCTAGCACCAGAACGTACAGAAACAAGCAATGGATTCTTGAGATCTCCAAACTTCTTTCCGTTTACTTCTTCCATCCAAGCTACACCTTCCATAGCCTGCTGCATGATCTCATCATTGATCTTACGACCGTCCTCATAATACTGAGTACAAGCCTCTGTTGTGATTGTGAATCCCTGTGGAACTGGAAGACCAATTTCAGTCATCTCAGCAAGGTTTGCTCCCTTACCACCAAGTAAGTTACGCATAGACATATTACCTTCTTTGAAGGTGTATACCCACTTGTTTGCCATTTTACTTATACCTCCTAAGTATTTTCTTTTTTAGCGATAGATGGTCATGGCAGACCCTATCACACTGTCAAAAATTATATCACAATTTCAACAAACAATAAAGCAGTTTTTGAAAAATTTTGGTCGAAATAACAAAAAGACAGGGCAGTTTCTTTCTGCCCTGTCTTATGTAAACTATTCACCTAACTGTGACTTTGCTTTTGTCTCCACTTTTTCTTCGTAGCAGCCAAACATTTCCTCGATCTTTGCTGCATCCATCTTCTTGGTAAATGCACTGACAATCGGTACGATAATTAATCCGCCGACCATCGCTACTACACCTGAATTGATAGAAGATTTAAATATATATCCAAGAACAGTTCCCCATCCGCTGATATCTACGCCACCAAGTGTAATGAACATCTGCAAAATGGCAATGCTACATCCCCATACATAGCATACTGCACATGAAGCCTTGGTAATACCTTTCCAATACAAACCATACAAAAATGGAGCGAGGAAAGAACCTGCAAGTGCGCCCCATGAAACACCCATCATCTGTGCGATGAAGGTCACTTCCGGATGCGCATCCTTAAAGATTGCAATTACTGCTGAAACAGCGATGAAAAATACGATAAATACCCGCATAATCATGACCTGTTTCTTCTCTGTCATCTCTTTCTTTGATGCCGGCTTGATTACATCAAGCGTAAAGGTTGAACTTGATGTCAAAACCAATGAAGAAAGTGTTGACATCGATGCTGACAATACCAATACGATTACGATTGCAATAATCACAGATGGAAGTGTTGAAAGCATCGTTGGAATAATTGTATCAAACAATGGCTTTCCGGTAGCCGGATTGATTGTGATATCGTACAAACGACCAAAGCCACCGAGGAAGTAACAGCCTCCTGCTACAACAATCGCAAAGATGGTTGAAATAACCGTTCCTTTATGAATATCATTTTCGCTCTTGATTGCGTAGAACTTTCCAACCATCTGGGGAAGTCCCCAGGTGCCAAGTGAAGTAAGTACTACTACAAAGAGCAAAGCAAGCGGATCCGGTCCCAAGAAGGATGCATATGCACCCTGCCAGCCTGCATCTCCCTCTATCGCAGACAAAGACTTCATGGCCTCAACCAACCCACCATTATCAGATAAAACAGCTCCAATGACTGCACAGATACCAAACAACATGATGATACCCTGAATAAAGTCATTAATGGCGGTTGCCATATATCCACCAAAGATTACGTAAAAACCTGTCAATACAGCCATCACAAGAATGATTACCCAATATGGTACATCAAAAGCCATACCAAACAAGCTGGATAATCCGTTATACAAAGAAGCTGTATAAGGAATCAAAAAGATAAATACGATAATGGATGCCAATACCTTTAACGCCGTAGAGTCAAATCTCTTTCCAAAGAAATCCGGCATTGTCTTTGCATCCAGATGCTGTGTCATGACACGGGTACGTCTACCAAGAATGTTCCATGCAAGCAAGGAACCAATAAACGCATTACCCAGTCCTGCCCAAGTTGCAGACAGACCAAAGTTCCATCCGAACTGACCTGCGTAACCTACGAAGATTACCGCTGAAAAGTAAGATGTACCAAATGCAAAAGCAGTCAGCCATGGACCAACTGTTCTTCCGCCCAGTACGAAACCGTTTACATCGGTTGCTTTTTTTCTTGTGTAGACACCTACGCCAATCATCACTGCAAAGAAAATCACAAGCAATGCCAGACACAAGAGTACTCCTGAAGAATCCATAAATTCCCTCCAAATGTTTTATTTTGTTGCTTTAACGCATTAAAGCAACATGTAGATTATGCCACAGGACCCATATTCTGTCAAGAAAGTCATCAACATATTTCGACAAATTCACATCTGAACTTTCCATTCTGTGCATAAAAAACTGCCACAGTTTTCTGTGGCAGTTGATCCTTTTAGTATTCAAATTTTTTCTCAAAATATGCCTTGAGATCTTCAATCTTGACTCTCTCCTGCTCCATGGTATCACGATCACGAACGGTTACCGCACCATCTTCTTCTGAGTCAAAATCATAGGTTACACAGAATGGTGTTCCAATCTCATCCTGTCTTCTATAACGCTTACCAATATTTCCACGGTCATCAAACTCACAGTTGTAAGTCTTTGAAAGCTCTGCAAATACCTTTTCAGCACCTTCATTTAACTTCTTTGACAATGGAAGCACACCAATCTTCACTGGTGCCAATGCCGGATGGAAATGAAGAACAGTACGCATATCCGGCTTATCTTCTGTTCCGATATTTTCCTCATCGTAAGCTGCACAGAGGAATGCAAGTGTTACACGGTCTGCACCCAATGATGGCTCGATAACATATGGAATATATTTTTCCTTCTTCTCATCATCAAAGTAATCCATTGGCTCACCGGAAGTATTCTGATGCTGTGTCAGGTCGTAATCGGTACGGTCTGCGATACCCCAAAGCTCACCCCAACCAAATGGGAAGAGGAATTCGATATCTGTAGTACCCTTACTGTAGAAGCAAAGCTCCTCTGGAGAATGGTCACGTGCACGCATCTCCTCGTCCTTAATACCAAGCTCCTTCAACCAGTTAATACAGAACTCTCTCCAATACTGAAACCATTCCAAATCAGTACCCGGCTCACAGAAGAACTCAAGCTCCATCTGCTCAAACTCTCTGGTACGGAAGGTGAAGTTACCCGGTGTAATCTCGTTACGGAAGGACTTACCAATCTGTCCGATACCAA
>JBJENA010000039.1:0-17270 GCA_051879955.1 Wujia sp. | reverse complement strand
CTTTCTTTTCCAATATAGTTGTCAATATTTGTCGGATTTTTAGTCAATATTTGCAGTTTCTGCAAGTGTGGACAGGAGTACCACCGCTTCAAATATGTCATTATCTACCTTGTACTCCAGATACCCGCCATATCGCTCTGCGATTCGATTGACACTTTTGAGTCCCAGTCCATGCATGCCGGCTTCTTTCTTCGTGCTTCGAAGCTGTCCATGTTCCATCTGCAGAGCTCCCTCAAATCGATTGGTAATCTTCATCACACAGAAGCCTCCTGTTTCCTGCATAAAGATTCTTACTGTTATGAATGGGTCTGTCTTACATTCTTCACTGGCACGCATCGCATTGTCCAAAAGATTTTTTGTCATGGAAATAAGGTCGCTGTCCTGTACCATCTGCACCTTGATTCCCGGCTCCACGTAAGCATCAAATCGAATATGCGCCTTTTCTGCCTGATGCCTGGCTTCTGATAACATCAGATTTAAGATATGGGATTCTTCTGAATATATAGTAAGAGCACTGTTGTTGATTTGCAGATTTAATTCATCAAGTACATGCACAATCGTATCCTGGTCTTTTTGCAAGGCCAGTTGATAGATTACTTCCAGATTATGCTTCATATCATGGATGATTTGATAATGTGCCTCATCATTTTTCACTATATCTCTATAATACCGGATGTCTGAATCCTGTTTTGTCAACAGAACCTTTTGTTCCATGGCAACATACAGATTCTCGGTATATTGATTAAACGCCGAAAAAATCAACAGGTTTCCAAGCAACATAAATACAAAGCACAGAACCATCGCTATATCCATCTGTGCATGATATGTAGTGGTTCTTGAATAAAACACAGTAACCATCATGCCAATTCCCGCTAATGGGATGAATAGATACCGCAGGAACAACCACTTTTCCATCTTTCTGTTTTTTCTGCCAATCAATTGTACGATAAGGACAAACACAAAATAGGTAATGAGCTTGACGCAGCATACCTCTGTCGCGATGGATGCGAGATTACGAAATGACGAATTCGTCCGGCTAAACAGCATCGCAAACAGACATTCACACCCGAAGATAATTGAAAATCCTATCAAAATACAAATGAATGTACTTCCGTGCTTGGAGGAATACAGCACGAAACCAAATATCAAATACACAATCGGTACCAACACAAGATTGATATCTCCATTACCGAATATATTGATTATAAAAATGCTGACAACCGTCAGACAGATAACCAGCCGTCTATACCCTGCACGTTCTTTTACCCAATTACGTTTTTCCAAAAAACTATTACAAAACATATACAGACAATATACATCAACGATACATGTCATCCACAACATCAATAAATTTAATACTCTCATGATTCCCTCTTTATTTACTCATATTTCTTGCTCAACCAGTCGGAAAAGGATATGCGAAACTGTTTCATTCGCGACCTCGATACATTCAAACGGGATCCGTTCATCAAGGTTACTTCGCCATTTGTCAATAGTCGCATAACGTATTTCAGGTTCACAATATAACTGTTATGCGCATATTCAAATCCCAAATCCGCAAGGTCTTCCATCAGCTCTGAAAGTTTCTTTTTTGTTATGATCTTGTCAGAATATTCATCGTCCTGTGCAACATGTATGATACTTCCATATCTGTAATTTTCTATGTATAACACATCATCTGCATCTATCAAAATAATATTATTGTAATATTTTGCCTGTATCTTGATTCCTTCTCTTTTCATGCACAGACAAGAGACGATGTTGTCTATTTCTTCCTGCATCTTCGTCTTGCTATAGTTTTTTAGCAAGTACCGAAAAGGGTTCGTCTTGAATGACTCATCTGTTGGCTTACGTACGCCGGAGCAAAAAACCAACATGGATTTTGGGAATCTCTGCCGGAAGATATGTGCCGTTTCATGTCCATCGTACCCTTGCATCTGCATATCCAGAATCAGCAAATCACATTGCTTCAACTTATCCATATTCTCAACGAGTTCTTTTCCCGACAGATATGAATAGAATAAAACATCACCAGAATCCAATCCCGCATTGATAATCAGTTTTTTCATATACTCAATAAAGTTTTTATCATCGTCGCATATAACTATGTGAAACATGATTTCTCCTGCCATTATCATTTTTTTATTTATCTTCGCCGTCTTTTCATAGAAAATGATTAGAATCGAACCGATCCCGGAATAATGGAAATCTCCGTTCCATAAATTGCCAAATCACAATACGCACCGATCGGATACTTCGTCTCATCAAAGGAGCCCGTTTCCACAACCATCTGTCTCGGTTCCCCACGGAACACACAATCCACCACGATATTGAGAGGTGGCATGCCATTGAGATAGACACCGGAGCCATCCCTGTAATCTACAATTTTCGCTCCGTAAACCTTCTCTCCAAGTTCCAGAATTTCCTGCGCAATGCGTTGTTTTTTCTTTTCCTTCAGCATAAACATGATACCAATTCCACCAAACAACACAAAGAAAAGACCTCCGATTCCGCAAAAAATCACGCGAAACATCGGATCATCTACCTGTGCCACAAGCCCTATGATAAAAAACAACAAACCGACTCCGCCACCTACAAGTGCAAAGATTAAACCAAATAAAAACATACCAAACCTCCTTACCGCTTCATAATCTCGTATCAAAATCCTCAATTGCTACCATACCATATTTTTTCAAAACTTTCCACTTGACATTTTGGAATCAAAAAACTACAATCGACGTATAAATATTGAAAAATGGCTGTGAAGAGTCGAGTAAGGCAGATACGCTATACAGAGAGGATATCCACTACCCGCTGAGAGAGAATCCATAAAACGGTTGCCCGAAAACTAGCTTGGAGCTGCTTGTGACTAAGTTTACACTGAAAGCAAGACGGTGATTCCGTTATCATCAACAATGAGTGCTATTGCTTTTTGCAATGGAATCTAGGGTGGAACCGCGATATATTCGTCCCTGGCAGATTTTGCCGGGGACTTTTTTATTTCCCCGGAACAACAATACGCAGAAAGGAAGTACAAACTATGATTATCACATTGAAGGATGGCTCCACAAAGGAGTACGCACAGGCAATGCGCGTCATTGACATTGCAAACGACATCAGCGAAGGCCTTGCCCGCATGGCATGTGCCGGAGAAGTAGACGGCGAGGTGGTAGACCTTCGAACCGTCGTTGACAAAGATTGTAATTTAAGTATTTTGACCTTTAACGATGAAGCCGGAAAGAAGACCTTCTGGCACACAGCAAGCCACATCCTGGCTCAGGCAGTGAAGCACCTGTATCCGGATGCAAAATGCACCATTGGACCTGCCATTGACAATGGATTTTACTATGATTTTGATATGCCAAGCCTGACACAGGACGACCTTGCAAAGATTGAAGCAGAGATGAAGAAGCTTGTAAAGCAGGGCGATGAGATTACCAGCTTTACGCTCCCACGTGAAGAAGCCATCAAGTTCATGGAGGAGAAAGGGGAACCATACAAGGTAGAGCTCATTCGCGACCTTCCGGAAGATGCAACCATCAGCTTCTATACACAGGGAGATTTTACAGACCTTTGTGCCGGTCCTCACCTGATGAACACAAAGGCAGTGAAGTTCTTCAAGTTAACTTCATCCTCCGGTGCTTACTGGAGAGGTAATTCCAACAACAAGATGCTTACCCGTATTTACGGTACTGCATTTACCAAGAAATCAGACCTTGAAGAGCGTCTTGAATTTTTGGAGAATATTAAGAATCGTGACCACAACAAAATCGGTCGTGACCTGGAATTATTTACGACAGTTGATGTCATCGGTCAGGGCCTTCCACTGTTCATGCCAAAGGGAACAAAGATTATCCAGACCCTGCAGCGTTGGATTGAGGACCTGGAAGATTACGAGTGGGGATATGTTCGTACGCGTACACCGCTCATGGCAAAGGCTCAGCTTTACCGTATCTCAGATCACTGGGCACACTACAAGGATGGAATGTTCATCTTGAACGATACAGAAGATCCGGATGCAGATGTAGATGAAAATGGAAAGGAAGTTATGGCACTTCGTCCAATGACCTGTCCATTCCAGTACTACGTTTACAAGGCAACCCAGCATTCCTACCGTGACCTGCCTTATCGTATGGCCGAAACCTCAACCCTTTTCCGTAACGAAGATTCCGGCGAGATGCACGGACTTACCCGTGTACGCCAGTTTACCATCACGGAGGCACATTTGATTTGTACACCGGAGCAGATTAAGGATGAATTCGAGGGTTGCGTAAAGCTTGCAAAATATGTTCTCACGACCCTTGGATTGCAGGATGACGTGACCTATCGTATGTCAAAATGGGATCCAAACAACAGCGAAAAATACATGGGAACTGCAGAAGATTGGGACCGTGTACAGGATGCGATGCGTGAAATCCTTGATGACATCGGATTAGAATATACAGAGGAAGAAGGCGAGGCTGCCTTCTACGGACCAAAGCTTGATATTCAGGCAAAGAATGTATATGGCAAAGAAGATACCATGATTACTATCCAGCTTGATATGTTCCTGTCAGAACGTTTTGACATGTATTATATCGATGCAAATGGCGAGAAGAAGCGTCCTTACATCATCCACAGAACCTCTATGGGTTGTTATGAGCGTACCCTTGCATGGTTGATTGAAAAATATGCAGGCGCATTCCCAACCTGGTTATGTCCGGAGCAGGTACGTGTCCTTCCAATTTCAGAAAAATATCATGACTATGCAAATGAAGTATTAGCAAGTCTTAAGAAAGCCGGCGTAAAAGCGACCATGGATAGCCGTGCAGAAAAGATTGGCTACAAGATTCGTGAAGCTCGTTTAGAGAAGCTTCCATATATGTTAGTTGTTGGTGCAAACGAAGAAGCAGATGGTACCGTTTCTGTGCGTAAACGTGGAGAAGACGGAGACCTCGGTTCTATGGCATTAAATGACTTTATCGCTAAGATCCGTCAGGAAATCGACGATAAGGTTATCGACTAATCATCGACCGTTTAGCACGAAAAAAAGGGCGAAAGCCCTTTTTTTCATGTCTTTTTATGCATGTCTATGGATCAGATCCCGAATCGTACCTATCGTATATACTACCAGCCCTGCGCCATATACAATCGGACCTACACCCATGCCACCACTATAGTTTGATTTTGATCCAATCTGCTTTGCAAGTTCATTGTTCTTTTCAATCGCATCCAGCGCATTTTGATATGCTTCATTTTTCAAAATGACGACAAGCACCACTGCCAAAATCACAATCGGAAGAATCCTTAATACAATATTGGAGCTATATGGTCGAAGGACCTTTATGTAATCTGCAGCTGACATGGCAAGCATTACAAGTCCGACTACCAAAATGACAATACCAAGTACCAGCATCCGTTTCTCATCCATGTATAATATGCGACTATCCATATCATACTTATCACCTTTTAATCCCAGTTCAAACAAACTTGCCTTTTTCTTCACATCAAAAAGCTTTTCCCATATCCAGTTTAAAAATGGAGCCAGATAAAGTAACAATGCACCGATAAAAGCCAGACCGGAATTAAAACCGTCCCGCTCTTTTTCTCTTTGTTTCTTTGCCGCAGCACTTCTTGCTTCCTTGGCAATTTGTCTTTCTTTTTCCTTCTGCTTCTTCTCGGCGTTCTTGATATCTTCCTTTGACACCTTTAACACAACCGGTGTATCCGTTGGAGCGCCACAAAATTCGCAAAATTGTGTACCATCTGGCAATTCCTTACCACAATTACTACAAACCATAATATCCCCCTTTACTATCCCTGCTAAAAATACCTAATCCCATCATATCATATCTCTATGAGGATGACAATAAATCGTTACTGTTCAGGTTCTGAACAATGATTTTAAATCCATCTCAAATACTTTGTCCGGAAGAAATTCCCAAAAGATACATCCCTGTTGCAGGATACGAACATCCTTCCTTATTATGCTTTCTTCCACGCATATAAGAAATTCTCTGCTTCCCGCAATTTCACACTGCGCAGCACATTGCTGATATTCTCCCTGCAACAGCAGGGTTTCTATTTCTTCCTGTCTTTCCTGACAAAAATACTCCTTTGCCTCCCATTCCTCTCGCGAAAGTGTTCTTAGCTCTGTGCCAAACACAAATCCTTTCGCTGTTGTATGTTGCAATTCCTCCCACAAAGATTGCGCTGCCTGTTCATTCAGGCTTTGCAATGCAGCTTCTACTAATTTATATTCCTGCATGTTCTTTCCATAAGCCTGCATCAAGCTTGCAAAGCGCACATTCAACTGGCTTGCAAGTCCAAATACAACACTCACATCAAACACATTCCTCATGCGCTCTTGTCTATGAACGTTTCTAAGACTTGTTCCAAGATTTGTAAGTGACTGTGCTAACCCGGCATCCTCCATATCTTTCTGAAGCATCCGATCATACAAACGCTCATCTTCTTCTGTGATATCCCAAAATCCAAGATCCACACATGTACACTCTGGTTCCTGTAATCCATATCTCCCGGCCGCCTGTAACACACGCTCCTGTTCTCTGTCAATCAACACGAGCTCCACACTGCGAGCTAATTTCGACAAATCTATGTCGTTACAATATCCGGCTCCCCAGATTGCCACTCTGGGGGGCCGTCCAAGCGATGCAATCACATTTTCCATGGAAAATGACTCATCTCTTCTTTTTTTCTCACGTAATAAATGCTCACGATAATACATATCCTCGATACTGTGTAGAATATAGTTTGTTATCTTCTCTCGATACTCTTTCCAAGCATCATTACGGCTATCTGAATTTTCAGTTTTTATCATACGATCATACATAAACGATTCCCCATCCTGTTTTACACGCAAAAAAAACACCGACCCCGCAGCTCCTAAGTCTGCAAAACCGATGCTTTTAAGAGTGGGCCGCCGGGGGCTCGAACCCCGCACACCCTGATTAAGAGTCAGGTGCTCTACCAAATGAGCTAGCGGCCCGTATTCAAATTGTGATTTGTTATGTTTCCCTCACAACGAAGCTTATTATATTACACGGAAAACCAAAATGCAAGCTTTTTTTTAATTTTTTTATTTCTTTATCTTTTTGCAGATATTTCTTACCCTGCAAGCAGTGAGAAAGCACTGCATGTTCCTTATGTTTTCGTTGAGGTTCCATAATTGACAATTCAAATGATGATTACAATATATCGTCCGATTTAATTTATATCCAAACTGTTTGTGCTTCATATCATAATATTTTTTTCTTCTTATTCTATAGTATGCACAAACTATTCAAATTTTACTCTTTTTTATTTTGGTGGTTCAATTACCATACGACAGATTGGATTTCCCATCTCTGAAAAACGCTGCTCATACTCTGTCATCACATTGCCCTGTGCATATTCACTGTTATGAAGGTCAAACGTATGATTCACAAGCTTCCAGCCTGCAACCTCCACCTGCTCCAAAGAAAAATCAAACAAAGGTCGATTATCTGTCTTAAATGTAAGACCTCCGTCTTGAGAAAGGAACTTCTCGTAATGAGACAGGAAATTCACGGAAGTAAGTCTTCGCTTCGCATGTCGGTCCTTCGGCCATGGATCCGAGAAATTCAGGTAGATATAATCGACTTCTCCCTTCTCAAACACTTCCTCAATATATTCGGCATCCATACGGATAAACAAAAGATTTGGGAGCTGCTCCATCTCCTGCTTTTCTATCGCACGCACCAACACACTGGAGAATTTCTCGATACCGATAAAATTAATCTCCGGGTGCAGTCTTGCCATATCCATAATAAAGCGACCTTTCCCCATTCCGATTTCAATATGAATCGGATGGTCATTTCCAAACCGCTGTGCCCATTTTCCTTTCATCTGCTGCTCTTCATGAACCACAAACTCATTGGCTGCAATCGTCTCTCTGGATCCTCTCACATTTCTTAAACGCATACGAAACCTCCGTAACTTTTATTTTTCATTTCTAACAATATGACTTGTTTTTTTCCTTATAATATAAGATAATTAAGCGGAGAATGTCAATCAAACAATTGAGGTGATTTCACATATGAAAAAAATCACATATACGATACTTGCATACGCGATGGTCTGTCTGATTTTTTTTGGAAGTATCTTACTGCCCATACTGACTGTGAAGGCCGCGGATGCAACCATATATTCTTACAACAACATAAGTCCGTTGGCCAGTGTTACCGATGCCGGTGGCTTTCCCGGATTCCCGGCCATCTCATCTTCTTCGTGCGTATTGATGGATGCGGGCTCCGGTCAGGTCGTTTATGCAAAAAATCCTGACAGCATACATGCGCCGGGCAGTCTATCCAAGCTGATGACAGTGTATCTCGCAATCAGTCAGGGGGATCTTGAAAGTGTCATTACCATGAGTGATGCTGCTGTATGGGGCGTTGACCGAAACGGTGCGCACATCGCATTGGATGTCGGAGAGCAAATCACCGTATCTGATGCCATTTATGGTGTGGTGCTGCAATCTGCAAATGAGGCTGCATGGGCAATCGGCGAACAAATTTCAGGAAGTATTCCTGCATTTGCAGAGCTCATGAATGAAACTGCCCAAAGCTTTGGATGCAAAAATACAAACTTTAAAGATGCACATGGACAGGCCGTTGATTCCGGTCAGACCAGCGCCTATGATATCGCATTGATTACAAAAAATGCACTTACTAATAATACGTTTTGTTCCTATTTCGAAGAGCGATATCACGAGATTGCGCCTACAAACATGAACAACGAAACCAGATATTTGAACACGACAAACAAATTATTTCTTCCGGACTCTGGTTTTTATGACTCTCGTTGTCTCGGTGGAAAAAACAGCTTCTGCGATGCAGATGGCTCCGCTATGTGTGTGTGGGCAGAGGTAAATGGTATGCGTTTAATCTGTGTTACCATGGGAGCCAAAGATAACGATACAGCCTGTACCGATGTCAAAACGATTTTAGATTATGTGTCCAAGGAGTATACGTATGCGACCCCGTTGGAAGATTTTGAATTCAACGCAGAGGATGCAACCAAAGCCCAGACCTTTCTCAACGAACTCTATGATTGTGAAAATCTGGGAACCATGCATCTAAGCATAGACAGCGCCAAACCGATTGTGTTTGCAAAACGCGCAGATCCGGCAGAGCTCGAAACCATTTTTACACCGTCAAAGGACCGGCTGGAAGAAGGAATTATCGGTTCACTGGAAATCAAGTATCATGGCGTTTCTTATCTATCCCTTCCTGTCAGCTATAGCGGCTATGTCAATTCCAAAGATGACGCAGCAGTTGCGCAGGCTTACAAGGATGGTATGATTCGTGATGCTTTGATCAATAAGAAAAAAGGACATTTGAGGATTGTTGTTGTTGTCTTAATGTCATTGTTTACCATCTTCCTCTTTGTCTATGCACATATTACCCGACCACCAAATACACGTAAATGATTACAAAAAATCACCCTATATCGTTATGGAAGGAGAATCCATCGATGGAAGACGCAAGAGAAAAATTTGAAGCCATTCAATCGGCGAATCAAATCATGCTGGATTATTTCAACAAAGCTTTTTTATCTAAGCTTGAGGAAATCCAGGGTGTCAAAACCCAGATATTTGAAATTGATATCAAACTGGATGAGTTGGATAAAACAAAGGACATCTATGCCTTTAAAACCAACTCCAAAAAAAGCGTGTTCTCTCCTATGTTAAATGAAGGAGTCGACACAGCCAGGAATCAGATTATTGAGGAGCAAAAGAAAGATTACTTATCGATAAAAGAATCGCTCCATCTGCAGATTCGCAGCTTAGAACTTGAATTAAACAAGTATCGCAAATATCTTGAAAGCCTTAACCAGGCTTCTGATGCCCTATCCGCATTTGAACCAAAATACACAGGGCTTGATCCGGAACACACAGATACCAATGGTTTCACATTTGTACAAAATTCTGTCAATGATGATATCAGTGCACACGGCTATAACATTCTCATGTTAGATGCCTACAATCGTGCTCTGATTCAAACAATGATGGATAAAAATGTACGTTCCAAACTGGAAAGCATGAGCAACAAAATAGAGATGATTAACTATATGCTGGGAACAGACATTGGTCGTGCCCGATTGACCTTACAGGATATCTTGCACAGCAACCAGCATATTCTGCATGCACTTGATGATGTGGAAAAGAAGCTCACTCAGGTTTCCGACACTTCAAAATCTACGAAAGAACAGATCGAAGATTTTCTCAATGAGTTCAAAAGAGAAAATCCTGCGCTTTCCATTCAGGCTTCTATTGAGATGCCTGTAACGGATGTTGCTTATCATCCTATCTTTGTTATTCAACTCATGCGTCTCTTACAGATGATTTTTGACAATGTAACCAAACATGCAAATGCCACTCAGGTTACATTAAAGGCCAGCTTAACCCCAAATATCATCGAAGTCATTGTCACAGATGACGGAGTTGGAATCAAGGATGATTACTTAACGGAAAGCCCGTGGTATAGCAGCTTGCATCAGGCAAAAGAAATCTTGTATATGCTCTGTGGAAAATTTGACGTTTCCGGAGATCTTATGCACGGGACAACTGTGAAATTTAGTTTTCCTATTCAAAAATAATCATAAAAGGAGTATAGATTCATGAAAAACAAAATTGTTGATTTACTTGCTACGCATGTAGAAGGAATTTCTCCTGAGGATTTATCTTCCCTCATCGAAGTTCCACCAAAGCCAGAGCTTGGAGACTTTGCTTTCCCGTGCTTTCGTCTTGCCAAGACTATGAAGAAAGCCCCTCAGATGATTGCTTCTGAAATCAAAGAACGTATCGGTGATGTTGATTTTCTGCAAGAGATTCAGGTTCAAGGAGCATACCTCAATTTCTTTGTAAAAAAAGATTTGTTTATCGAGAACATGGTTCGCGCAGCAATGGCAGAAGACTTTGGAGGTTCCACAGAAGGAAACGGACAGACAATCTGTATTGACTACTCTTCTCCAAACGTTGCAAAGAACTTCCATGTTGGACATCTTCGCACTACAATCATTGGTAATTCTCTATATAAGATTTTCTCAAAGCTTGGATATAAAGTTGTCCGTATCAACCATCTTGGTGACTGGGGTACCCAATTCGGTAAATTGATTGTCGCTTACAAGGCCTGGGGTAACGAAGAAACAGTAAAAAAAGATGGTGTTGCAGAGCTTATGAAACTCTACGTCAAATTCCATGACGAAGCAGAAAAAAATCCTGCCCTCAACGACGAAGCTCGTGCATGGTTTGCAAAGATGGAACAGGGGGACGAGGAAGCACTTGCAATCTGGCAGTGGTTCAAAGACATCAGTTTGATTGAATATAAGCGCACCTACGACCTTTTGGGAATGGACTTTGATTACTATCTGGGCGAAAGCTTCTATCGCGACAAGACAGAAGATGTTGTCAACCGTCTCAAGAACGCAAACCTCTTAACGCAAAGTGAAGGTGCTCAGATTGTTGATTTGGAGGCATATGACATGGCACCTTGCCTGATTCTTAAAAATGACGGAAGCTCTATTTATGCAACCAGAGATTTGGCAGCTATCTTCTATCGAAAAGAGACCTACAACTTCGTAAAATGTCTTTATGTAACAGGCCAGGAACAAAAGCTTCATTTTGCACAGGTATTCAAAGTTGTAGAATTGCTTGGCAATGAATGGGCAAAGGATCAGCTTGTTCATATCCCGTATGGTCTTGTTAGTTTAGAGGGTGCAAAGCTTTCAACCAGAAGTGGAAATATTATTTATGCAGAAGACATTCTTTTAGAAGCAATTGCAAAGATCAAAGATATTATCAACGAGAAGAATCCGGATCTTCCGGACAAGGAAGAAACGGCAAAGAAAATCGGTGTAGGTGCTGTATTATTTAATGACCTCTATAACCAGAGAATTAAGGATGTATCCTTTAAGTGGGAGAAGCTTTTGAACTTCGATGGAGAAACCGGTCCTTATGTACAATATACACATGCAAGATGCTGTAGTATCTTGAGAAAATTAGAAGGATTTACCCCAAGTGCTGAGATAGATTATTCTGTATTGGCAGATACGGAAGCAATGGAGCTTCTCAAAGAAATCAATCGTTTTCCAAAGGTTGTTGCCGATGCTGCACAGCGCTTTGAGCCATCTGCAGTTGCACGTTTTGCAGTCAGCGTTGCCCAGGCCTTTAACAAATTCTATAACGCTTGTCGTATCCATGTAGAAGAGGAAAATGTAAAACAGGCACGAGCAACACTTGTATATCTGACAAAGAAGACAATTTGCGATGCTATGGATTTACTTGGTATTGAATGTCCGGAACAGATGTAACCACTATATCTTGTATGAGTATTATTTTGTCACCAATATATAGTTTTCCGGATTGAGTTATCCACAATGAGAATGTTAAATCCACATATTTATCAACAATTCTGTGGATAAATATGTGGATTTGTGTGTACTTATCCACAATCTTAAACAAAAAAGACATGTTTCACGTGAAACATTATATTATATTTCATGTATAGAGTTCTCCTTTTGTCTTGTCAATAAATATCTACTGACTTTTTGATTATTATCAAATATCATATTAATAATATAGAAAACACTTCATCTATTTATTTATATATCGAATGTATATCAAAATATCGTTTACTAACTTCTCTTTCCGATGTTTCACGTGAAACAATTAATGAAGAAAAATTCTCAACAACAAATATATAAAACTGTATAACCTATTCATAGATATCAATTCATCAAATTTCACTGAACTTATCACGTTTCACGTGAAACACTTTATCCGAATCAAAATGATTTACCCAAAAACTATATAAGCAAATATCAAATTACATACTATCAATTTCTCAGATTGCAAAAATATATTCGGATCACTAACAACATAGAATGTTTCACGTGAAACACTATATGTTGATAGATATTAATAGCCTTCAATTCATAGCTCGATTGTGTATCTGGAAAGAGTTTATGCTTTGTTGATCATGGAAGCAATATACCCATCAACTGCGAACATCATATACAAAACAAAAATGGCTTCTGGCAACAATAAATGTTTAAGAATATCAAACCAAGAAAACACACAACTGATATTCTATCTCGTCACACTCTGACAGACAATTGAACGTATATCTAATACAATGTTTCACGTGAAACATTGTATATTAAATCTCTGAAAATATCATTTCAATGAAGATATTTCTCATAAAATGTTTCACGTGAAACAAAAACAGAATAAACATAGCATATTTCTTTACGCTTTCATGGCATATACAACAATATATAGTATATGAACGCTGACATATCCTATATTTTGATATAGCGAAAAATGTCGCCAAGTGCTATAATATTGGATATATGTGGAGGTAATTATGGGAAGAATCATAGCAGTCGCCAATCAAAAAGGTGGCGTAGGAAAAACAACTACATCCATTAACCTTGCTGCTTGTCTTGCAGAAAAAGGAAAGAAAGTATTAGCTGTGGATATGGATCCACAGGGTAACCTGACAAGTGGCCTTGGAATAGATAAGAACAATTTGGAATACACCATTTATCATGCCATGTGTGGTGAAATCAATATTGGCGAATGTATGGTGGTGCATCCTTTGGAGCATAATCTGGATATCAGTGTACTTCCGGCAAATCGTGATTTGGCCGGTGCTGAGGTCGAACTGGTGGATGCAGACAAGCCTCAACATATACTAAAGAACTTATTAAAAAGTGTCAGAAAAAAGTATGATTTCATCGTCATTGACTGTCCACCTGCACTTGGTATGTTGACAATCAATTCGATGACAGCTGCGGATACCGTATTGGTTCCTATTCAATGTGAATTTTTCGCCTTGGATGGTTTATCACAGTTAATTTATACAATAAATCTTATTAAAAAGAAGCTGAACAAAACTCTGGAAATTGAAGGTGTTGTATTTACGATGTATGATGCCAGAACCAATCTTTCCTTAGAAGTAGTAGAAAACGTAAAAAACAATCTGGATCAGTTTATTTATAAAACCATCATCCCGAGAAACGTCCGTCTGGCAGAAGCACCAAGCTTTGGTTTGCCAATCAATCTTTATGACAGTCGTTCATCGGGTGCACAGGGATATCGAGATTTGGCTGATGAAGTAATCGCGAATAAGCTGTATGCAGATTTATAGATAAAGATGATGATATTCGGTGAATAATATATAAGGAAAGGATATACCAATATGGCACCAAAGAGAGGATTAGGGCGTGGTTTGAACAATCTGATTCCAACAGATGATACAGCAACAACCCCGGCACCAAAGAAAACAACAAAAAGTTCTCCCACAACTCAGGTAAAAGAAGTCAAAGTGGAGCAGACATTAAATATCAATCGCATCGAGCCAAATAAAGAACAGCCTAGAAAGAATTTTGATGAAGATGCTTTACAGGAATTAGCAGACTCCATTAAGCAATATGGTGTGATTGAACCGCTTGTGGTCGTAAAACGAAAAGGTTACTATGAACTGATTGCCGGTGAGCGCCGTTGGCGTGCAGCGAGATTAGCCGGCTTAAAAGAAGTTCCTGTTGTCATCAAGGATTACGATGATCAGCAGATTGTAGAAATTGCTCTGATTGAAAACATCCAGAGAGAAGACTTAAATCCAATTGAAGAAGCGAATGCATACCAGCGTCTGATTGATGAATTTTCCCTTACACAGGATGAAGTTGCGGAACGCGTATCGAAGAGTCGTACAACAATTACAAATGCAATCCGGTTGTTGAAGCTGACACCCCGTGTTCAGCAGATGTTGATTGATGATATGCTCTCTGCCGGACATGTCCGTACATTGATTACGATTTCAGATCCGGACCTACAATATGAAACAGCCATGTATATTTTTGATAAGAAACTCTCTGTACGTGAAACAGAAAGCTATGTCAAAAAGCTTCTAAATAAGAAACCATCCGCACCTGCTGTTGCTGAGGAGGACGAACAGGATTTGTCCTTCTTATATAAAGCTTTAGAGGAAAAGATGAAACAAAATCTTGGCACAAAGGCAACGATCAAGGCAAAGAATAAAAATGCCGGTAAAATCGAAATTGAGTATTATTCAGAAGAAGACCTGGAACGAATTACACAGCTATTATCATAAGAAAGAGGTACTCCATGGAATCCACAAAGATTTTTGGAATGGACATCACTTTAATAGTCAAAATACTATGTGTTTTGGTAGTTTTACTCATAATTCTAACCATTGCTCAAGCGTTTAAAATTCGAGTTATGAATCAAAAATATGCGATGTTAATGAGTGGAAAGAAAGGTGCGGATCTTGAAAAAATTATCCGTATCCGATTTAAAGAGATGGACAAAGTGAAAGCCAATGCCCGTCGTGTCACAAAAGAACACAAAGACATTCAAAATCACCTATCGTCCTGCATCAGCAAATATGCATTGGTAAAATATGATGCTTTCAATGAGATGGCAGGAAAACTTAGTTTTGTCATTGCTCTGTTAAACAAAGATAATTCCGGCATTGTATTAAATGCCATGCATTCCCGCGAAGGATGCTTTACCTACGCAAAAGAGATTATAAACGGTGAATCCTATATTCCACTTTCTGAAGAAGAAAAGGAAGCATTGGCACAGGCAAAAACCGTAGAAGAAGAAATTCAGGATATGACATCAGAAATCGATTTTGATATTGAAGAATAAAGAAAAGAGAGGATAAATCATGCTAGACATTAAGTTTTTACGAGAGAACCCTGACGTAGTAAAAGAAAATATTAAAAAGAAATTTCAAGACGCAAAGCTTCCACTTGTAGATGAAGTTATCGAGCTTGACAAGCAGGCAAGAGCCCTTCAGCAGGAAGCCGATGAGCTTCGCGCAAAGAAAAATTCCATCGCAAAGCAGATTGGTGCTTTGATGGCACAGGGCAAGAAGGAAGAAGCAGAAGAAGTAAAGAAGGAAGTAGCGAAAAACGCAGCCCGTCTTGCTGAGCTTGAACAGCAGGAGCCACAAGTCCGTGAAGCATTAAAGACAAAGATGATGGTAATTCCAAACATCATCGATGAAACCGTTCCGATTGGAAAAGATGATTCTGAAAATGTAGAGCTTGAGAGATTCGGCGAGCCAGTGGTTCCTGATTTCGAAGTTCCTTATCATACAGATATTATGGAGAAATTAAACGGCATTGACCTTGATAGCGCAAGAAAGGTAGCCGGAAATGGTTTCTACTACCTTATGGGAGACATTGCAAGACTTCACTCTGCTGTTATCAGCTATGCAAGAGATTTTATGATTGATCGTGGCTTTACTTATTGTATTCCACCATTTATGATTCGTAGCAATGTTGTAACCGGTGTTATGAGCTTTGCTGAGATGGATTCGATGATGTATAAAATCGAAGGTGAAGACCTTTATCTCATCGGTACCAGCGAACACTCTATGATTGGTAAATTTATCGATACAATGACTCCGGAAGATCAGCTTCCTCAGACACTCACCAGCTACTCACCTTGTTTCCGTAAAGAAAAGGGTGCACATGGTATTGAGGAGCGTGGCGTTTATCGTATCCATCAGTTTGAAAAGCAGGAAATGATTGTTGTCTGCAAACCGGAAGATAGCAAGATGTGGTTTGACAAGTTATGGCAAAATACGGTTGATTTGTTCCGTTCTATGGACATTCCGGTTCGTACCATCGAGTGTTGTTCCGGTGACCTCGCTGATTTGAAGGTAAAATCCTACGATGTAGAAGCATGGTCTCCACGTCAGCAAAAGTATTTTGAGGTTGGCAGCTGTTCAAATCTTGGTGATGCACAGGCCCGTCGTCTTGGCATCAAGGTAAAAGGTAAGGATGGAAAGTATTTTGCACATACATTAAACAACACGGTTGTTGCACCACCACGTATGCTTATCGCATTTTTGGAAAATAATTTAAATGAGGACGGAAGTATCAATATTCCGGTTGCCCTTCAGCCATATATGGGTGGTAAGACAAAGATTTCATAAACTATTATTCTTGGAGGAGTTATGCACAGCTATTTACGAGCAATTGGATTTAGTCATTGTAAATCCAGAAAACATCTTGAAGATATTTATCGTCATACCTTGCGCAATCCAAACCGCAAAATTATGACGACAATCAGTGTTGACACCTCCTTGATTCAACTTGAAAAAGATTTTGGACAGGGGATTGGTCTGACTCTGATTGGAGAATATGATATCAATGGTTCTCTGTCCATTGAACATTATTTTCCTTATGTAAAGGGAGAATCCTTCCTGTCGTTT
>JBJENA010000038.1:5215-52249 GCA_051879955.1 Wujia sp. | reverse complement strand
TTATGAAGTTGTCAAATGTACTGTTTTTATGTTGTGCGCTGTTTTCCGCGACAACCTCTACAAGATATCACAACACATTGTCTGTGTCAAGAACATTTTTTACTTTTTTCTTTCTTTTTCGATATCTCATCCTGTCGTTTTTTGCGACAGCTTGCTTAATATACCACCGTGATTTTCAAAAGTCAACCCCTAAAATTGTACGAAATAAAATACATTTTACAGAGAAAACTCCATCCACACATTCTTTGATTTCATGTGACCTAATATCCACGTCCGAAGTTCCACATCCAGTCCATCCGGGATATTCAGTAGATTTTGGCACACATCATTTGTAAGTAAATCCAGTTTCACATACAATTCCATAAAAACAAGTCCGCAGGTTCTTGCTGATTGCAACAATCCTGAAAGCACATCTATATTTGAAATAAATGTTTGAAGGAACTGTACAAAAGGGGATACACAACTTTTTTGAACCGGAAAAGTATCTGCAAGCAACATCCGCTCCGATACAAATCCAAGCTTACGAATTTGTTTATCTAAGCAGTATTCTTCTTTCGCCTTCCTGACATCCTTATAATCTTCCTCACCACCTGCGAGGAACGGAGCAAATCCATCCGCATCATCCATCTGCAAATACGAAAGCAATCGACCATCAAACCACTCCATCCAATCGTTTGTTCCAACTTCAGACAAAACCGTAACCCCCGGAAATTCAAACTCCGAAAGAGCATGCGCCAAAAGATATTGCAAAGATTCCCCATGTTCCAAACCTCGAATTATAACGGACTGCAGATTTTTACAACCTGCCACAACCCCTTTGCCGATTTTTTGTACAGACACCGGAAGGGAAACAAAACTCAGATTGCAGCAATCTGCGAAGGCCCAATCACCGATTTCCATCACTCCGTCCGGTATCTCGATTTCATACAAATCTTTACGTCCTAAATATGCTTTTTTTGAAACAATTGCTTCGTCATTCATCATTATTTCTGCGAGATTACCCGTTTATCCTTCCGCCAGTTTATACGACCAAAGATTTGCAATCTGATCCTCAATATCTTCATAATCCCAAAGCTTGTTACTTCGGATCACACTGTTTGGATCGTGAATTCTCAGCTTCCCATCCTCAATTCCGGTTATTACAACGAAATGTCCCTGCGCCGTAAAATCACCTTCGCGCATTGCACAGATGACCGGATGTCCCTGTTCAAGCTCTGAATATAACGTTTCCTTTTGCAAGGGAAGCCATGAAGTTTCCACACCATATGCCGATCCTGCGTCTTCCATAAATGTCCACTTTGTGCCGGCTCCCGCTTCGTAGTAACCGTGTTCTGTCGCATATTCTGCGAGTGCGACTGGTGTTGCATTTTGATTTTTCGTCAATCCGACAACGACCATGGACATACAAGTCGGACCACATCCTGACAACCCAATCACATTATTTCCATAGGGAAAATAGCCCCATCTACTGTCCCATTGAATAAACAAAGGGACTCCCTCAAGCTCACAATCTTCAAGGTCTCCATATATCATACCATACTTTTCTTTATAGGAAAGTGCATACGATACCATATTCGGATTATTACACAGAACATTGAGCAGTTCCTCCGGATATTGCTCAAACTGAGTTTCAATCTTCGCAAAATCCGAATCTGTCTGCGCCAATTCATGAATGATGTTACTTATTTCTTCTTTGGAATACATTTGCGGTTTGGACTCCGCATATCTTGCCTCATACGTACGCATAAATGGAACGGTATCCACCTGTTCCACGCGTTCCTGTCTCTCTTTTGCCTGGTTCATCTGATTGGACATGTCCATAAACGTCAGCATATCCTGTTCTTTTTCATACTTCTTGTAGCCGGATATACGCCCTAACATAAAAGCCAGATAAATCATAGATGTAAAAACAACCACACGAACAATCTGCTCCAGTTTCTTCTTTCGTCTTTGAAGTCGCTCTTGTTCTCTCTTTTTTAAGCGTTTTTGTCTCAGTTCTTCCTGCAATTGTTGTTCCTGCAATATTTTACGCCTCCTGACAGCCTGCACATCCTCCGGAATATACCTTCCTTCGCTTTTTCTCAAATCATATCTTCTGTCATAGTTCAACATGGTAGCTCCTCTCTTATTATGAAACTCTCAGAAACATGGTATCCTAAAACCCAATCACCTTGTTTCTCAATCGATTTTCATAATAAACGCACAAGGTATAAAACCTGTCACGAAGCTGCATCATATTTGTATCATTTTTCGTATATATGATTTCTTTAGTACCCAAACGAATTTCTGATTTGTTCCGATTTTTTCAAACCCAGACTCATACTTAAATAGGCGTATTCCCCGTCAGAAGAAACATCCGCCTCAATATTCATCGCCTGACCCATATTCACATAATAATATGACGCAAATTCATTTTTTGACATACCCAGATATTCCCAAACAGCTGTCTCCAAGTCTTCCTGCGTATAGACATCCAATTCCTTCTCAGATACATATGTCTCAATTAAAAACTCATAGATTTTACCCGTATCGGTATCCATTACCACAGCGAGATACTCATCATCCATATTGTATAGAAGCATGGCAACCGAAACATACCGGTTCATATTGTCCAGACTCACAACACTAAAATACTCACATGAATAAGAATAATATTTTTCATTTCCATTGTAGTTGCGATAATAGCCTCCCGCCTCTTCCGAATACTCACCAATGTCTATCTGCGGTATTATGTTTTTTTCCTGCAATAGCTTTATTTCCTTCTGTGCCATCTTTGCTATTTTTTTATCAAACGCCCGATCCTCCGATTGCTGTCCGGATGTAGAAATGGATACATTGATATCACCGTCACACATCAACTCTAATTTTTCTTCCACGGATAGTGGTTCATTTTCCGCTTCCAAATCCGTATCGATATCACGCACATATAATTTATTCAGTTCTCCCTTGTCCATCATAGCCATGATCGTCTTGGGAGCGGTAATGCCGAGTACCAAAATCAATACACCAAGCAATAGACAAATTCCGTTTATCAAAATGTTCTTATCCTTATTCGATTTGTCTTCCGTCTTCTCTGTCTTTTTTGTATCCTTCCTATCATTCATCTTCGGTTTCGATTTCTTCATATACATCCTCCTCCCCCATATCCGGCTGTCTGCATGTATCCGACGCAAAGCACACGGACACCTGTGTTCCTTTTCCTACTTCACTCTGTACCTGAAGCCGTGCTTCGTGCAGTTGCACAATCTCATTACAGATTGCCAGTCCGAGTCCCGCACCACCATTGGCTCTGGACCTTGATTTATCAACCATGTAAAATGCTTCTGTGAGATGGGACAGATGCTCTGCGTCAATTCCACAACCATTATCTGCAACCATAATTGTATACGCAGTTTCCTCCCACATACCATATATGGATATACTGCCGCCATCCTGCATAGCCTTCCTTGCATTGTCAAACAGATTAATCAACACGGTCTTCATCAAATCCGGTTCCATCTTTATCATCGCAGGGTCAGCAGCCACCATCAAAGTGATGCCATATTGCTGTGCAACCGGAAGCAACGTCTCATAAACAGAACCAAGAAACGTCTTCACGTCAATATCAAACATCGCAAAATCCTGTTTTTTCAAGACAATCAATTCCATAAGCTTCATGGACATTTTTTCCAGACGTCTTCCCTCGAGCACAATCTGGTTTGCATAGGTAACAAGCTCCTCGTCAGTAAGCTTTCTGGAACGGATGATATCTGCGTATCCAATCATGGAAGTTAGCGGGGTTTTAAGTTCATGCGCAAAGTTGTTGGTAAACATTTCCTGGCTACGCGTTTTTTCCTTTAACTCTTCCATCGTTTTGTTGAGACTGATTGACATGCGGTTAAAATCCTCTGCCAGCATTCCAATTTCATCTTTCCCATGTTTTCGGATTCTCAGACCAACCCTTCCGAGTGCAACAAACTTCGTTGCCTTTGACAATCGCTTGATAGGCACAAGTATCATATTATTCAAAATAAATACCAACAATACACACACCACCATAACCAGCATCAGAATGACACGAAATGTACGAAGCTGGTCATTACGGGTTTGATAGGTATCTGTAATATCCAATATGGTTTCAGCAAAATATTCTTTTTCAAACATAGAAAACCATCTGCCGGTATACAGATAATACCGATTTTGTTCCTGAATAATGGTATAGCCTGCCTTTGCCTCTGCGAGCTTGTCATTTATGGTGTAGTTCGGCGTAAGATACAGTTGGTTGGAGTATAGCTTTGTATGATTTTCATTCCACAGGGAAAAAACAACCTTTTCACCTACATTTTGTACAGACAGAGCCTTTGCCGTCTTTTTTAAGATTACATCTTTTTCATATTGGTATGAAAAATCAAGATATTGCAGACTCAGTGTTCGTTTGGAATTTTGAATGAGATTGAAACAAACCAAATCAGTATTGTCAAACCCTGTCTGTATATCCTTTTCCTGCATGTTTTGAAATCCTGTCTGAATCAGAATCGTTCCACCAACGGAAACGAGCAACATAATACATGTGCAAACCGATAAAAATAATTTCCAAAATAATTTCAAGATTCTGCCTCCAGACGGTATCCTACTTTGTATACTGAAACAATTTTATCTTCAAATCCTATTTTCTTGCGCAAACGCTGCACATGCAAATCAACGGTCCGGCTGTCACCATAATACGGTTCATGCCATACACTTTCAAATATGCGTTCCCGGAACAAAGCCACATTGGGGTTGCGCATAAACATCAACAAAATCTCATACTCCTTCTTTGTCAGATGTATTTCTTCCCCAGCTTTTTTTACCTGCAGAGACTGTGTGTCAACTTCCACATCATAAGCACGTAAAATCTGTTCCACTTTATTGTATCTGCGAAGCACGCGTTCAATTCTTGCAAGCAACTCTATAATCTCAAACGGCTTGACAATATAGTCTTCCGCTCCCAGCCGCAGACCCTTGACCTTATCATGCACATCCGCCATAGCCGTCAAAAAGATAACCGGTATCTGATAGTAATTAAAATATTCCATCAACGAAAATCCATCGGAACCCGGAAGCATGATATCCACCAAAGCCAGATCATAGCTATGCTCCTCGAGTATATCCGCTGCCGCATTGCCATCGTAGACACAATCACATAGATAGCCGGCATTTTTCAGGCTGATATCGATTACATTGGAGATGGATTGGTCATCCTCCACAATTAGTATTCGGTTCATAATCTTCTAACCTTCCTTTGTATATAAAAATCGGAGGGTATTTCTCTTGGAAATGCTCCCTCCGTTATTCTAACTGTTATCTGCATCATTTTTGCATCATAACAAGATATCAAATCAAATAATTATTCAAACACCTGACGAATACTGTCATAGTGAAGAAACTGTCCTTCTTTGCCAAGCGCTGCGATTTCCTCAGCGGTCGCCAGCCTGTATCCATCTGTTTCGCCTTCCTGAAGCTTGATATCCTCTTGCGAAAAATCACCTGTAAAACGATAGATGTCTACGAAATAATTGTCACCTTCTTCCGGATTTTCGCGCATGTAGCTAAACACATAGCCTCCCTCAAAGCCTGATACATCGAGACCTGTCTCTTCCTGAATCTCTCGTTTTACAGCATCAAAGGACTCTTCTCCTGCCTGTACCGCTCCACCGGAAACCTCCCAGGCACCCGGCGCCCATGATTTTGTCATCACACGCTTGGTAATCAAATATCTTCCATCCGTGTGCTGAATCACGCCAAGAACCGTGAGGTGAAAATCTCCCGGTTTCATATTCCAGTCGTTTCTACACATCGTACGTCCTGTGCGTTTCTTGTCTTTGTCATAGATGTCCCACATTTCCATAATTTGTACCTTACCTTATTTTTCTAAATTGTATTTTTGCAAGAAGTTAAATAGCGCACCAATCAAATTGGAATCATTCCCAAACTTACACAAATCTATCTTCATGCGCTCATAAATGCTCGACAATCTGCGAAGGCGCGTCACATATCTGACAATCCCTTCGAAGAATTTCGGTTGCGCACTGATTCCGCCACCAATCAAAATAATCTCCGGTGCCAGCGTAATATAGAGATTACAGCAATGCATCGCAATATTGAAGTACATCTCTTCCAGAATATCCTGTACCACTTCATCTCCATTTTCAGCCATCTCATAAATTTTTTCGCCATCCAGATCACTGTAATTCAGATTCTTTGCTTCTGCAACACGAAGCCGAAGTGCCATAACAGATGACTGCTGCGTCCATAGCACATTTGGAATCTTGAAGTCTTTCTCCCCGGCTGATTCCAGCGGTCTGATCGCATCGAGATCACTTCGCTTCACTCCATCGTAGATAAATGACATCTCTCCTGCGATCATGCCGACACCATGGTGAATCTTTCGGTCGATGACAATACCACCTCCAACACCGGTTCCAAACACTACAACACACGCATCCTTACAATCTCTCGCATTTCCAATCCAGATTTCCGCAAGTGCTGCACACTTTCCATCATTCTCAAGCGCAACAGGCACATTGTCGCAACGTTTACAAATAAGGTTGCCAAGCGGTGCCCGATCCAGATATGGCAATCCACCACCGCCATACACAATACCATGCTCCACGTTGACCTGCCCCGGAAGACTCAGCGCGATTCCCTCTATCGTGTATGTTTCTTTGTATTTCTTATATACCCCGTGAATCAAATCCAGGAAGGTTTCCACTCCAACCTCAGGAGGTACGGTGCTTGGTGTAGTTTTCTCATTGGTCTTTGGATTAATCTCCATGCGAAACGGTGTCGGAGTCTTATCCTTCTCCATAATGGTGCCTGTCCGGTCCATAATTGCATGCTTTACAAATGTTCCACCCACATCAAATATCAGATACATAATTTGCCTCCTTTGTATTACTAATTATCAAATACCCTTCCAAGTACCGCGTCTTCGTACAAAACCTTCTTCGCCTTCTCGCGATACACTCCCTCATGCAGATACGTATGACGGTTTGGCTTGATGGTTGGCGCAAGATCAATAGCCGCTTCAAAATCCTCTCTGCGCAGATTCAAGGTTGAAACGTAATCCCAAAAACCTGTCGTTTCAAAAATTGTATTGACACGTTTATAGCGATGATCCTGCACTACGGCCATAAGATATGTCGCAATTCCCACCTGAATTCCATGCAATTGCGGTATTTCAAGTAATTTATCCAGTGCATGACTAATCAAATGTTCACTACCACTTGTTGGTGCGCTGCCACCGGCAATTTCATTTGCAATTCCGCTCATCGCAAGGGAATCTACCAGTTCTTTCAAAAACAAATCATCCTGAATACTCTCAAATGGAGTTCGAACAAAACTGTTTACCGCTTTCTTTGCAATCATCACCGCAAAATCATTGACCGCTGATACTCCATGTTTTTCTTCATAGATCCAGTCATAAAGAGCCGTAATTTTCGACACCATATCTCCAATTCCGGAATACAAAAACTTGGTTGGTGCACTCTTTAATACCTCTGTATCCACTACAATTCCATATGGCATACGTGCCGGTACCGATGTACGTTTTCCATTGACCAGTAGCGATGCACTTGCGGATGAAAATCCATCACTCGAAGAAGAAGTTGGCACACTGACAAACGGAAGCTTGCGAAGATATGCCGCATATTTTGCAGCATCAATCACCTTTCCTCCTCCGATTCCCAAAATCACCTGTGCCTTCGCATCAATCGAAAATGCAAGATCAATAATATCATCAATATCCACAGAATCCAGCTCACAATATTCCAATACCTTAATCTCTGCTGCTTCCAGAGAATCAAGCACGGTCTTTCCAAACATCTCAATCAATCCATTTCCAAAAAATAAAGCAGCATTTTTAAATCCTCCAACCTGAAGAAAGCTTCCCAAATTTGGCAATGTCTGTTTTCCAATCTTCAATATCGTTGGAATAGCAATATGACTTCCTGGCATATTTTTCCCTCACTTCTTAAATTATAGTTCAAATTCATCAAACACATCTGCAGTCTGCAAATGCTCCTGTTTGTATCGCATTACAAAGGCCTTCGTCTCCGTACTTCGATCATCCATATCTACAATCATATCATCCACATTATCTGAATGAATGGCTCCGATTTGCGCAAACATTTTAAAATATGACAATTCATCTGCAAACTCCTCAAGCAAAACCATCCAGGCTTCCTCTGTCTCTTCTCCCTTAGTATGCGCAAGAAGATACGCCTGCATGCGCTCACGATAAAGGTCCTGCAGCAGCAAAGGATGGCACAGGCGAATCAAACAAAGCGCAGCTTTCGACTTTCGTTTATCCTCGGCAAATCCACGGACACTTCTTTGAATATCCTCTTCCCCACACAACACGACATTGGTATATCCTTCTTCGTCATCCTCATCGAGATAGGACATCAATCTCTGGTCCCACTTTTCATACCAATGCGCACTACCTATATCGTCACCTGTCAATAAATATTCCGCCTGCATCCGGCATGGCAAAACGCCCAGCAAATATCCAAGAGCGCCTGCTTCATCTGCATCCGCAGCGATCGAACGAAGCTTTCTGCAATCTTCAAACACACCTTTTGCAAAACGAAATTGATTTACTGCATCCGGCGATGTCATGATCACCTGAAGGAGATTGTCACACTGCGCAAAAGCCCAATCATCCATGAACAATAAATTCTTTCCACATACAATGCGGGTCAATCCTTTATTACCAAGACCGGCCTTTTTTCCGATTCCTCGCACCGGAAGATCCCGCACCATACGATTACCCGCCACATCATAAGAGGATATCTCAATGCGTTCCGGTATGGTGAGCTGACTTCCGTCTCCATCTATCGCATCAATGACCAGATAATCCTCCGCGTCTTTCGTCAATCCATGATGAACACTGCAAGTCAATATATAATCCTGTGTTCGAAATGTATATCCTGTATCTGTCACGTTCTATATCCTCTATAAATCAATCTTTAACATTGTGATATCTTCCCGCAAATCATTTTGACGTTGCGTTACCAGCAAGGTCTCATTGTATTTGTGGTAATCCTCACTTCCAAACATACTGATAAATCTTGCACTGTATGTGTTGACCGTAAGCTCTGTGGTAAGCACCAGCATTTCGTTTCCTTCCTCAAATGCCTGACTGGCAAACGCATACAGATTGTGCACTCTCATTTGTACCTGCTCCACAGCCTGTTTCATTGCAGCTACCTTTTCATCATAACACTTCTTAACATAGGCAAAGCTTTCTTCTCCATCTGCAATCTGACCGGAAACCAATTGTGCCTTGACCTGCTGCAAAAACTGCTGAATCAGCTTGTGACATCTTCTTTGTTCTTTTGAAAGTGCATTGGCTTTCTGTGCGCGTTCCAACAAACTTTCCGTCTTGTCCGCCTGCTCTGTAAGTGCCTGATAAACCGAATCTGCCTGTTTCACTGCCCGCAGAGATTGCAGCAATTGCTTCATCATATCAGAAGTAAGCACGACCTCTTTCATCTCACTTTGCACCTTGTCAAGCAGCATGCCAAGCAGGGATAAACGCTCATCAAACTGTGCTTTCTTTGCTTTTTCAACCGCACTGTCATTGATCTGACCATTCAAAAGTTCTTCCACACGATAGTCTGATTTGTATTTATTATACAAGTCATAATAAATACAAAACTCTTTGACAATTTCCTCGTTTTGCAAATATTGACTCACCAATGTTTCATCCACTGACTGCGCCTCTTCCTCGTACATGAGCAAAATCTCAGACAAGTCTTCCCATCCTCTGGCCGTTACATAGGACCGTCCACCGGCAGTTGTCTCCATATGATAAAAATAATCTTTCTTTATCTCCAAAAAAGCAAGCACAGCAGGATGAATGCCCTTTTCCTGTGCGTACACTTTCCAGGTAGGGTAATCTGCCTCCACGCGAAGCACCTTCAAACGATCCATCGTAACCACATCAAATTCACGCACAGACTTATTGTACTGTGGCGGGTTACCGGCTGTTACAATCACCCAACCCTCCGGGACCTTATGTTTTCCAAACACCTTATACTGCAAAAACTGCAACATCGAAGGAGCCAATGTCTCCGACACACAATTGATTTCGTCCAAAAACAAAATACCCTCGTGTACACCGCTTTCCTCCATCGTTTCATAGATGGATGCAATAATTTCACTCATGGTATATTCTGACACATCATAGCTTTTTCCGCCGTATTCTTTCTGTTTGATAAAAGGTAGTCCAAGCGCAGACTGTCTGGTATGATGCGTCATGGAATAACTGACTAACGCAATTCCCATCTCCTGTGCAAGCTGCTCCATAATCGCCGTTTTTCCGATACCCGGCGCACCAAGCAGAAATATCGGTCGCTGTCTTACTACCGGAATTCGGTAATCACCAAATTCATCTTTTTTTAGATACATGGTTACAGAATGTCTGATATACTCTTTTGCCTGATTAATATTCACGTAATTCGTCCTCCAAAATCACTTTTATCGCCCAATTCGGAACCGGTTCCCGATTCGTATCTTCCTCCAAAAAAGCAAAGATTACATCGTAATCCGGCACCACTTCCGGATATATGCCATATCCATCTGTAAAATATATGAGTCCCTTTAGATTCTCAAATTCACCCGCTTGTTTCAATTCTTCTACATAGGAAAACACGGGTCTAAAATCGGTTGTTCCAAAACCCGTCAATTTCTCATTTGCAAGAAAGGCGTTAAAATCATCCTCATTGACAATCTTGCTATCTGCCCGCACCTGTGCATCACATTGAATAATATGCACATTGATCTGATGAAAGAAATTCTCTGATTGTTTCAATATCTCATAAGTCCGGGTCAGAAATTGTTTGACAATCTCTCCTTTACAGGAAGCAGATGTATCAATGGCTATCACGAACTCTCTGACCTTTTTCACTTCCTTGTATTCCAATGGTTCAATGAGCGGAAGATTGCCATATGTCGCCAGTCCATACGTATAATATACATAATCAAACTCGTCATCATTGACCGTAATCTCTTCTCCGGATACAGTAAACCGTTCCAAAATCTCCCGATAGTTATATCGCTTTCGGTTCGCCTCGTCGAGATTTTTCTCAAGACTTTCGGTTCCTGTCTTCCCGGAAGAAAAGCTTTTGAGCTCAGCATTCATACGCTCGCTGATTTTCTTCCATTGCTCCTGCGTAATCTCGTACTGCTGTTTCGTACCTTCTTTCTTGTACCAGAGCGCATGCGCATCTACAGTAAATAATCGTTTATATTCCTGCGCCGCTTCCTCCGATGGATTGCTTACCAAAAACTCTCTATAAATATGCTCTGCCGTTAGATTCGGAACCAGCTTTCGAAGTCTTGCAAGGCGGTTTCTTGCCTCTCCATCCCGGGTCAGTGCCGCTGCCGGCAAATCTAACTCTAAGATAATATTTTCTACAGCAATATCTACCGCCATATCCCAATATTCTTCCTTCATCTGCTCCGCATGAAATTGATGAAAAAAAACACAGTGAAATAAGACATGCAAATACAAGCGAACGGCAACATGTGGTTCGTCTAAGTAAACGGTAAGCAAGTACGCCGGATCATAGTAAAAGGACTCTGCGTCTGTCGCAAACCCTTTTATTCCCGGTTTTGATACCAGCTTTAATTTTGCAAGTGCTGCATCAAAATATCGAAGCTTGACTGTGATGGTATCCCGAGCAAGTCTGAGCAACTTTCTTGCATAATCTTCTATTTTCTCGTGTTTTGCAGTATCCAAATTTCACATAACTCCATCAAGCAATATTATGTACGATTTTATCATATTCCACACATACACGCAAGAAAGCACCGTTGCATTTTGCAACAGTGCTTTCAAACAATTCCCTATAACGCTTTTATACGATCAATGGCCTTGACTGTATTTTCGTAGGTACCAAATGCAGTCAATCGGAAATATCCCTCTCCACTAGGGCCGAATCCGGAACCCGGAGTTCCAACCACATTTGCCTGCTCGAGCAAATAATCAAAGAACTCCCAGGATGTCATATTTTCCGGAGTCTTCAGCCAAATATACGGAGCATTCACACCACCGGATACCGAATATCCCGCATCCTGCAATCCCTGATAAATATATTTTGCATTCTTCATATAATAGGCAATCTGCTGCGCAGTCTGTTTCTTTCCCTCTTCTGAATAAACCGCTGCCCCTGCTGCCTGCACAATATAAGGAGCACCATTATACTTTGTTCCATGTCTTCTTGCCCAAAGCGGATTGAGTGCAGTACCATCTGCAGCTTTCAGCTGTTTCGGAATGACCGTAAACCCTAATCTTGTACCGGTAAAGCCGGCATTCTTTGAAAAGCTTCGAAGCTCGATCGCACAAGTCTTTGCACCTTCACACTCATAGATGGTATGTGGAATATTCTCCTCGCTGATATATGCCTCATACGCTGCATCATAGATAATAACCGAATGATGCTGATTCGCATAATCCACCCACACCTGTAATTCATCTTTTGTAATCGTCGCACCTGTCGGATTATTTGGGAAACACAAATAGATGATATCCGGCACTTCCTTTGGAAGCTCAGGGGCAAATCCATGTTCCTGTTTACATGGCATATAGATAACATCACTCCATAAGCCGGTCACTGAATCGTAGGTTCCGGTTCTTCCTGCCATGACATTGGAATCCACATAAACCGGGTAAACAGGATCGCAAACTGCGATACGATTATCCAAAGAGAAAATCTCCTGTATATTTCCGGAATCACACTTTGCACCGTCACTGATAAAGATTTCATCAATCTCAATATCAACTCCACGTGCTTTGTAATCATTTTGAGCGATTGCACTTCTCAAAAATTCGTATCCAAGATCCGGTGCATATCCCTTAAAGGTTTCCTGTACACCCATCTCAGACACTGCCTCATGCAATTTATCAATAATCGCCGGAGCCAGCGGCTGTGTCACATCTCCAATTCCTAATCGGATAATCTCCTTGTCCGGATTTGCCTCCTGATAGGCTCTCACCTTTTTCCCGATTGTTGAAAACAAATAACTTCCTGGTAATTTCAAATAATTGTCATTTACTTTAAACATGTCTTCTCTCCATTTTCGTTCATTTTTCTACAACAGCTTTTGTAAACCGATAGTCAATACTACACTTCTATACAACCGTCAAACACAACTGTCGCAGGTCCTGTCATATATACAATATTTGCTTCGCGGTCCCAACGGATTATGAGCTCTCCTCCAAGGAGCTTCACGGTCACCGTATCTTCTGTCAATCTATTCAAAATGCTCGCAACTACCGTCGCACAGGTTCCGGTTCCACACGCAAGCGTTTCTCCTGTGCCACGCTCCCACACGCGCATTTTTGCATAAGTTGGACTAACAATTTCGACAAATTCCGCATTCACTCTGTTTGGGAAAATATCATGACTTTCAAACTTTGGTCCCACTGTCTCCAGCGGAAAATGCTCTACATCCTCCACAAAGCTTATACAATGCGGATTACCCATAGATACACAGGTGATATGATATTCCTTCTCGTCTACCACAAATGGATAATCACAAATCTTATCCAAATCCTCCGTACCCGGAATCAAAACCGGTACCTGTTTTGGTTCCAAAACCGGACTTCCCATATTTACTTCCACCAAACGAACCGTTCCTCGTTCATTTTCAGGTGTTTTCTCAATTGTAAACTTCAGGTATTTCACACCGGCCAAAGTTTCGATTGCAACCTCTTTTTTATCTGTCAGGCCATAATCATATACGTACTTTCCGACACAGCGAATTCCATTTCCACACATCTCACTCTGTGTTCCATCTGCGTTATACATTTCCATCGTAAAATCAGCAATCTCGGATGGCTTAATCAAAATCAACCCATCACTGCCAATTCCAAAATGGCGGTCCGAAACTCTCCGTGCCAATTCACTCGGATTTTCTATCGTTTCTTTGAAACAATTCACGTATACATAGTCATTTCCAAGACCTTCCATCTTCGTAAATTTTAATTTCATACCTTCGCCTTCCTATTTATTCTTTGTTTTATCTATTATTTTAATATATATGCTTTTGAAAACAATCTTATATTGTATTTTCGGTTGAATTTCATAACACGTATCATATCACATATTCCTTCATCATGCAACGTATGACATTCGTTATTGCAGTATTTTTACTTTAGTTATATAATTCTTACAGAAATGCATCTGTGAGGAAAGGGGGGAATCCTTACTTGAACAAAAGAAAATATCTCAATTTAGAAAAAGAATATGCCTACAAAGAATTTATTCGACAGGAAGATAATATATTGCGTGCGGCTTACAATCCGGAATTGGAATTTTATTCTTCTGTCAAAGCAGGTGACATCGCCCGGACAAAAGAATTATGTGAGATGTCGATTTTGGATAAAGAAGGGTGGGGGACTCTTTCCAAAAACGAATTGCAAAATTACAAATACCATGTTGCCATCACGCTTGCTTTGGTTGCCAGATATTGTATTGAAGGTGGTATGGATTTGTCCCGCGCCTACAGTTTAAGTGATTTTTATATTCAAAAAGTCGATGAGGTTCAAAACTTAGAGGATTTGGATTCCTTACATTTGACCGCGGTTATGGATTATTGCAAGCGTATGAACGAACTTAGAAAAAGAAAGATTTGTTCCAAGCCGGTTCTTTGCTGTATTGACTATATCTACGATAACCTGCATACCCGTATCACCTTGGAGATTTTAGCAGAGCATGTTCATCTAAGCCCTACCTATCTCTCCAAGCTATTTAAAAAAGAAACCGGTCGAAGCCTGTCAGATTATATACAACGGGTCAAGGTCGATACCGCTTCCAACATGTTATTATATTCCGAACATAATCCGGCGGAGATTGCCAGTTTTTTAGCTTTCCCAAGTCAAAGCTATTTTACTCAGGTATTTAAGAAACACACCGGTATGACACCGACACGTTTTAAAGCAAACAATTTAAGAAAACTAAAACATTAAAAAACCTTCGTTATATTTCAAACGAAGGTTTTTGATTTTTATATTCCAATATAAAATTAATCTACCACGTATGGCATAAGAGCAACGTGTCTTGCTCTCTTGATTGCAACTGTAAGAGCACGCTGGTGCTTTGCACAGTTACCGGTAATTCTTCTAGGAAGAATCTTACCTCTCTCTGAGATATATCTCTTAAGCTTGTTTGTATCCTTATAATCGATTACAGCATTCTTCTCTGCACAGAATACACAAACCTTTTTTCTTCTACGGATTGGTCTTCTCTTCATAGGAGCGTCTGGACGATCGCTCTTCTCTGTCTTATTATAAGCCATTTCTATTTACCTCCATTTAAAAATGTTTACTTAAATGGGATCTCACCCTCTAATCCTGAAGGTATGTTCATGAAGCCATCTGCACTTGCACTCGCCGGTGCAGGTCTGTCTTCACCCGAATAGCCACCATTACCGCTTGCATTCTTGCTCTCAGCAAATTCCTGTTCTTCTACAACCACTTCTGTTGTGTAAACACGATTGCCTTCCTTGTTCGTATAACTACCGGTCTGGATTCTTCCGGATATAGCAATCTTTGTTCCCTGCTTGAAATACTTCTCAGCGAACTCTCCTGCCTTACCGAATGCAACACACTGAATAAAATCTGCGGTTGCTTCATTGTTATCTCCAGCACCTCTTCTGGCAAATCTACGATCAACTGCAAGTGTATAACGGGCAATTGCCAAAGGCTCTGCGGCCTGTGAATATCGAACTTCCGGATCACGAGTCAAACGACCCATCAAAATTACTTTGTTCATAGGAATTCCTCCTTTTTATTACTCTGCGTCCTGTCTAACACAAAGATATCTGAGAACAGATTCCATAATACGAACACTAGATTCAATCTGAGCCGGAGCATCAGCATTTGCATCGAACTGGATGAAATAATAATAACCTTCTCTCATCTTTTGAATTTCGTATGCGAGTCTGAGCTTGCCCTTTTCGTCAATGTTAGTAATTGTACCGCCAGCCTTCTCGATAATAGCCTTTGCCTTATCAACAACAGCTGCTCTTGCGTCATCATCAATCTTTGTACTAACAACCAACGCCAATTCATACTTGTTCATGTTATCGCACCTCCTTATGGTCTAATGGCCTTCGGCTCACCCGAAAGCAAGGAATATAAAAATATATCACAGAGATAGACTTTATCATACAATCCCGACAAAGGCAAGTCTTTTTTTATCTTTCTCTTGCGAAAAACCACAATAACTCGTAAAATGATTACCATAAGACTATTTTAGAGAAGGAGAGACAACATGAAAGACGAAACAAAATGTCTGCATGCCGGTTATACACCAAAAAACGGTGAACCACGCGTGCTTCCGATTGTACAAAGTACTACATATGTTTATGAATCTGCAGCCGAGGTTGCAGGCATCTTTGATGACCCGACAAAAGGACTTTGCTATTCCAGATTTGGTAACCCAACGGTTATGGCAGTCGAAGATAAAATCGCTTCCCTCGAAGGTGGTATCGGTGCCATGTGCACAACCTCCGGTCAAGCGGCAACACTGTTATCTATTTTAAACATTTGTC
This sequence comes from Wujia sp., assembly GCA_051879955.1. Taxonomy (GTDB): domain Bacteria; phylum Bacillota; class Clostridia; order Lachnospirales; family Lachnospiraceae; genus Coprococcus_C. The sequence continues at coordinate 35,668 of JBJENA010000038.1, read as the reverse complement.
AGGCAGGCGACAGTATTATCAGTACTGCTGAAATCTATGGCGGAACCATCAATCTGTTTTCATTTACATTAAAAAAGCTCGGTATTGAGTGCATCTATGTAGATAAAAAAATGAGCGACGATGAAATCAAAGCCTGCTTCAAAGAAAACACAAAGCTTGTGTTTGGTGAGACTATTGCAAATCCTGCCCTGACTGTATTTGACATCGAACGTTTTGCAAACATTGCCCATGATATGAATGTTCCTCTTATTGTTGACAACACCTTTGCAACACCGATTCTTTGCAAACCAATCGAATACGGTGCAGATATTGTCATCCACTCTACCAGTAAGTATATGGATGGACATGCTGTTCAAATTGGCGGTGTCATTGTTGACAGTGGTAACTTCAATTGGGACAATGGAAAATTCCCTGAACTGGTTGAACCGGACGAATCCTACCACGGCATCTCTTATGTACAAAGCTACGGAAAAATGGCATACATTATCAAAGCAAGAATGCAGCTGATGCGCGATTTCGGTGTATATCCGGCAGCACATTCCGCTTTCTTATTGAATCTGGGATTAGAAACACTTCCGGTTCGTATGAAACAATATGCTGAAAACGCAATCGCTGTTGCAAAATTTCTCGAGGCCAGCCCAATGGTAGAAAGCGTAAGCTGCCCTGCATTGGAATCAGACGCAAACCATGAGCTTGCAAAAAAATATCTGGGCGGAAAATCCTGTGGCGTTATCTCCTTTATCATAAAAGGTGGTCGAGAAGCAGCCGCAAAATTCATGGACAGCTTAAAACTTGCAAGTAACGAAGTACATGTGGCAGACATCCGTACCTGCGTCCTCCATCCTGCAAGTGAAACCCATCGCCAGCTCACAGACGAACAGTTAGTTGCAGCCGGTATTGATGCAGGCATGGTTCGTTTCTCTGTCGGACTTGAAAACATCGACGATATTTTAGAAGACCTCGGCAATGCGTTAAATGCAGTTGGCTGTTAATCTCTATTTTCAAAAAGAAGGTGCAAACAAAAATGATTTGCACCTTCTTTTTATTAAAACTGTATTTCTACGGTCTGACCCAAAATTACCTTTGGTTCTTTAATCTTACGTTCTTCCTGGAAAAACGTGTGATTGAATTCCTGCAATTTTTTCACTTCAATCACTTTGTCATTTTCATCGTATTGATTTCTATTCTTTGCACTTACAAAATTGGCCAAACTGACAAATCCGCAATCAATGCTGATTCCTACATTGTCAACCAAAGACTCGGTCTCTTTCGGCTGTCCAAAATACTGTATACCCAGCGTATCCGCATATTCTTCAGATGGAGTATCGCATAGGAATTCTAATACCCAACGTTCAATCTGTTGCTTGGTACATGTAATCCGTTTACATGATTTCAACGTTTTTGCACTTTCATCAAAACGTCCTACAACCGCCGGATAGGTATCAATTCCATCCAGATACTTACAATCCACAAAATGAAGTCGAAATTCACTTCGTTTGATTCCTCTTCGTTTCAGCAGCAATGCAAGATCCGGTCTGACATTCATCATCCAACGTGCAATTGGATTTCGATAAATTCGTTCCGTCTTTGACCACCCATTAATGTGCTTTGCCAAATCAAATTCCGGATGTTCTTTTGAAACTTCACTGTCTATATTGTAAACCTCACCATCAAGTTGCTTGTGTACATCCATATCTTCAAGCATGACTCCTTCAGCCTCGTCACCGGCATAAAGTGCCCGAAGCTTCCGATTTGCAAAGGTTAAAAGGCGATAATTAAACTGTGCTTTATCCTTTGCTTCATTAAAATAATCACGCAAGAACGTACCCATGTAAAAAGCCTGATACACCTCATAGTTTTTATTGGCGAAATCCTCGAGATCAAGCTTCACTTTCTTACAACCATTTAACAGCTGATATAGATACAGTGAAAACTGATGTTCATCTCTACATAGGGAATCTTCTCCGTTTATATAATCATTAATAAATATATCCATATCGATTCTCGCTTTCTCTCATGCATCCAACTTCTAGTATCCATAAACACCTAAGCGTTCATCTGTCGTCATACTTAACCACCAAAAGAAATCTGAACCTTCTTGTTCAAGAACAACATACACAATGGCATCCTCGGGAGCATCCATAAAATCATAATCAGGATATTGGTCTCTGACATCCTCTACCTTTCCCTGTTTTGCTACCGCTGTTCCACAAAACTCACCATTTGTATCTGCAACTGTAATCTGAGCCTCACCATTGAGCATACCTGACAAAAAGTCACCTTGGATTACCTGATTAATTGTAGTGCCTGCAGACTTTCGGTTCATATAATAGATTGCGCCCGCACCATTCGGTGCATCTTCACTCCACATGCCATCAAAATAGCTGTAAGTATCGCCATTTGACTCTGCATATACAAACCATATTCCATGTCCACTGCGAACACCATTTGCATAATCACCACTATAAAAGCAATATGCTTCTCCTACTTTGTATACACCGGCTGCCTGTCCGCTGTATGTATCTGTATATCCCTCGCTCGCATAAATATAACAATCATTTTCCAAGTTTGCAAACAACAGCTTTGCCTGATCTGTGGTGTACAATGCTCTGAGTGCATCATAGTTTTTTGCGTCTGCATATGCCATAACCTGTTCTAATACATAAACTCTTGCCTCTATCAAAGCACGGGTCTGTGTGATTGTTTCTGCATATGTAGCAAAATCCACATTTTGTATTTCACTTTGATATTTCGTAATAAACAGCTCTGCTTCATCAAAGTTTTGCTGTGCAAGCATTGCATCCAAAGCCGCAATCGCACAATTGCTCATACCACTATTTGCCTGTGCATTGTCTTCATCCAAACTCTTTGCTTTTTTATATTGCGCAATCTTCTTTTCATATTCGGTATCCGCAATTTTATCAGCCGATTTTACATAAGCTTGCACTAATGCAGTCTTAATCGTATCTGCCTTTGTCGCCTCATATCCCTGTTCAAAATAGGGAATCAGTTGTTCCGGCTGCGTCCACAAATGCCCTGCATACAAATAAAAATCAACAACCTCTTTGCTATCCTTTTTGTTTTCGGATTCCTCTTTACTCAGCAAAGCATAAAATTCCTCGTAACTTTTCTGTGCACCTTCTAAATCCTGAGACCGTCTTTTGGCATCTAAGATTCCTAACATCGCCTCGATATTATCTTCTTCAATTTCTAATGCACGTTCATATCGAAGAAGCGCCTCTTCGTAGTTATCTGCACTTAATGCTTCCGCACCGACACGTAGATTACGTTCCAGATTTTTTTGTGGCGTCAAGAACAGAAAATAAGTGCTTACACCCAGTGCAAGTAACACAAGTGCACACAATCCCAAAACAAGTGCGAGCTTATTTCCCGCTTTTTTTGTATGTCCCGCCTTTTGAACCGGCTTTTTCCCTTGTAATGTTTCCGTCTGACCACTAAAGCATTGCTCATATCCTGACGGTGTCTGTCCATACATCTGGCTTGTCTGTCCAAATAGATTTGGAGAACCATATCCTGCTTGTCCAAACGTAGGCTGATTAAATACAGGATTCTTCAATACCGTTGTCTCACCCTCAGAATCATCTGCAGGTGCACGTAATATCGTTGTGGCTCCTTCCTGATCATCCTCACTCGGCGCACAGAGAACCGTTGTGGCTCCTTCGTCACCATCTATATCATATCTTGAATTCATCGAATCGGAATTTGTCTTATTTTCCTGCATAATCGACCTCCCATGAACTGCGAAGTTTCTCCTATCCATAGTTTATACTTTTTATGCCATATAGTCAACTGAACTTTAATGTAAATTCCATCCACCTGTCAAATCTGTTCCTGTCTCAGCAGCAAACTCTCTGGCAATCCGAACCGGCTGTGCCTTGAGTTCGAGCAAAGTACGAAATGTAGATAATAATAATCGGTCTTTATCATATCGGTTTGCGCTGTCAGCACGATCCATATGTGCCTTAAAGTGATCCATTTGCCATACTAAAATATCTGCTATCGTTAATCCTTCCATAGAAAACTCACACAAAAAATCCTGATGATCATAGTAATAAGCAAACTCCTTCATCACATCTTCGTGTTGTTGCAGCTGTGACCAAAATACTTCTCCATCCTCAGTCGTTTCCCCTGCACATTCGCACAATCGAAGTGCCCAATCATGTAACGCTTTACTCTTTTGTTCCTCCATATTCTTCCTCCAATTCTTTCAACTCCTGTGCTGTCAACCTTCGATACTGTCCCGGCGCAAGTGTATCATCCAATTGCAAAGTTCCCATACGTAATCGTTTCAGATAAATTACCTTCCTATCATGTGCCTCAAACATTCGTTTCACCTGATGATATCTACCCTCTGTAATCGTGATCTCAATCTCGCTTTCATCGCCCGCTTTCAAAATCTCTAACTTTGCCGGTTCCGTATCCTTTTCATCACCGATTGAAAATCCCTTCGCAAATGCCTCCACATGTTCCTTTGTAACACAGCCTTTGATTTTCGCGTAATAGGTTTTGTCCACATGTTTCCGCGGATGTAGCAGGTTATGTCCAAGTTTTCCATCATTGGTTATCAATAACAACCCCTCTGTGTCCTTGTCCAATCTCCCAACAGGAAACAAATCCCGCCGTTTATGCTCTGTAATCAAATCTACGACTGTTTTTTCCTTTGAATCCCGCGTTGCAGAGACAATTCCCGCCGGTTTATGCAGCATATAATATACAAATTCTTCGCAGGTAACTGCTTGTCCATCCACGGTAATGTGATTGTATTCAAAAACCTGATACGCACAATCCATCACCACATTTTCATCCACAAAAACTCTACGATTTCGAATCAATTTTTTCACTTCACTTCTTGTTCCCAATCCGGCATCTGCCAGATATTTATCAATTCTCAATTTTATTACCTCTTTTTCATACAGAAAAGAAGACCCACGGTTTCCCGCGGATCTTCCCCATTCTTATTTCAATCCTCTTGGGGAGATTGAACCATGTAAACAGGCTATTGTTTTTTCAGATAAATCACTTCATCCTTAAAAAATCCCTGACTATCTGCTTCTTCCGTCCAGGCAGTCGTACATGCCTCATCCGAATACGCCTGATATTCCAGCATTCTCAATGTCAGAGGAAGATTTATCGGCATTTCATATACGTATTCCAAACCGGCAGATTCCGGATACTTAATCGTAATCGTCCGGTTCATCATTGCCTCATGAACACTTGCAAGGCTCTCCGGATAAGCAAATTCTTCACCGATTGTAACCCACGAATGGGATACTAATGTTTCACCCTCATAACAATCATACCCTAAAACCTTATAATTGTCATCCAAAAAATACTGAAATACATAAGCCGTTCCATCGTTGTCATAATCTGTCTCGACACACAATGTCCCATCTTCACGATAGACATCTCTGATTGTTTGTTCTGCTTCCGTCAATGAAATAATCATATCATTATGATTTTCGCTGATGATTGCATCGGATACGGTTGGCTCCGGATAAATCAATACGCTTGCAATGCCATTTTCGTCAACATAATACCAATAGCCATGTGCTTTATCCAAAATCTGTGAGACTCCTGTCGCATCCTGATAGGCCTGCATATAAGTTCCATCTTCCGCAAATCCTAAAAACTGTGATTCTGAATACTGCTCTTCGCCATTATAATAATAGATGGTATTCAATGTATGATTCTCACCGGTCGAAAGCAATGCATCTCCGGTATTTGCTGTATAAATATCCTGTAGTGTAATACTCTTTTCTGTTTCGGATGCTTCCTCTCTTAATGGAGCTGTTTCGGTCGTAGACTCTGCTTCTTCTTTTAACCCTGCAAGCTCATCTTCCGTTGTGGTTTCCGCATCCATTGAAGATGCAGTTTCCTCTGTTGTAACCAATACCAATTTTTCTTCTTTTCCACATCCTACTGCACACATAGCCATTGCACACAGCAAAAAAACACCTGTTACTTTACGTTTCATTTTCATCCCCCTGACTATTGTCTCTTTAAGATTCTAAAAACCAACTTCTGTACCTGTCCAAATTCTTTCATCTTGAAGTATGCCACAAACATAAGCAGATTTGATACGATGCAGGCAAGGATTGCCTTTAACAGCATGCCTGCAATTCCCGATATGGAAATCACGGAACAAACCATATATGTGATGGCACAGACAATCACTGTCACAACCGTATAATACAGAATCTGCGCCACATACTCTCCCATCTTTCTCTTAAACAGCACATGAAAAAGATTGTGTAAAATCCATGGCATTCCTACTACTATCACAGACAACACAGTGGAAAGCACCACGCCATAAATACCGATGTATTGAACTAAAATAATATTCAGTACCAGGTTTACCATCGCTGTCACAATCGGGCGGAACCGGTCCTCATGCCAAATTCCGGCAGCATCCTTGTAGGTTATCAGAATCTGATTGATCTGATCCACAAAGAAATAGATTACAAAACATACCACTACGGAAAATGGAAGCATACGTTCCTGCCCTGCCCACATTTCCATAAATGGTTGGTATAAACATAACAATAGTGCACTGCACAAGCCGGATAACCAGGCAATAATAAACGACAATTTTTTAAGATCCGTATAGTTTTTTTCTTCACTTTCTACCAGAATACTATTGCCAATTCCCGCCGTACAGGATACAAATACCACTTTCATGATACCCATAACCGCTGTCAAAATATAGTAATAATTATTGTATATGCCTGCAGCATTCAATCCCAAAAACGCAGTGATTACAATTGTATCCGCAGAAGATACAATCACAATTCCTAACTTCATCGTAAACAAATCGCGAATACGTCCATTGATTTTGCTTACCTGTTCCTTCGCCAATTCGCCAACCGGAACATATTCCGGATACAGCTTCTTTGCATAGTGGGCAGTTACCAGATTCGTCACAATCTGAGTCACAATCTGCACAATCAAATAGATATAATAATCACCGGTTGTTATGATAATCAAAAGCTGTGCCGCATACTGCACCGTGTTCGTTGCCAGCATAACCTTGCTCGCCACATCATTTCTCTGATGTGCCGTCAGAAGACTGTTTTTATATGCCATCAGCCAATAGGACATACAGGTACAAAACAGATTCAGCAAATATACAACATAAACATCAACGCCCGCCGGAATATCCTTTTTTATCAAATATGGAATAAATGGTGTTAATGCACCACCGACAACGGCAATCACCAAACCAATGATTCGATAATATCTTCTATAAAGACGAAGTAATGCACAAATCTCTGTCTTGTTGCCATCGATAATCGGCTGGTACATGCTATATACCATGGCTGCTCCGACTCCCAGCTCTGCAAGATTCAACACCCAAAGCAGAGAACCAAAAAAGCTGTTGAGACCCAGATACGCGTCTCCCATATAATGCATAATTGCGGTACGCATGATAAACGGCAACAGAATCTGATAACCTTTCAACACCATACCAAACACCACGTTGCGCGAGGCATTTTTTACACGGGTTTCCTCCATACTACTCTACTCCATCTTCCTGTTCTGAATCGATATAGACACGTGGTACACGCTGTGAAATATTGCACACAATCTCGTCCACATTTGTCTCTAACAAATCTGCCATCCATTGAATAGACAGACTTCCGCCAAGCAGGGTTACCTGGTCGTTTCTCTCAACACCCGGAATATCCGTTACATCCACCATGCATTGATCCATACAAATTCGACCAATGATTGGCGCTTCCTTACCACGAATCAGGACTTTCCCACGATTTGACAAATCCCTTCTATAACCATCTGCAAAACCGATTGGCAAGGTTGCAATTTTTGTAGGTCTCTTCGTCACATAAGTTGCTCCATATCCAACTTCAGTTCCCGCCGGCACTTCCTTTACCATAACCACATAGGTATACCAGCTGAGAATTTCCTGAAAATTCTCTTTGGAAAACTGTTCTGTATCCACCGGATTCAGACCATACAAAATATCACCTGCCCGCACCATATCCAGCTGTGCCTGTGGCATATTCAGAATCGCCGGACTATTTGCAATATGATACTTAGGAAAAGTAATTCCCATCTTGCGAAGTTTTTCTGTCATCTCTTTAAATACATCCAGTTGCTTTTGCGCACTCACAAGATCCGCCTCGTCCGCACGTGAAAAATGCGTAAAGATACCAGTCAGACGAAGATCCTCCATCTGAGAGATCTCGCGAATCGCTTCCAAGCTCTCTTCATTTGCAGCAAAACCGATTCGGCTCATGCCGGTATCAAGCTTAATCTGCACATTTTGCTTACGTCCCTGCCTTTTTGCCGCCTGCGCAACCTTCTTTGCATACTCCACAGAAAACACCGGGAAATCCAAATTAAAGCGAACTGCTTCATCTAAATCAAAATCCCTCGTATCTCCCAATACCAAAATCGGTTCCGTTGCGCCACATTCACGAAGTGCAGCGCCCTCACTCCAAAGCGCAACTGCAAAGCTGGTCACTCCATTTGCCTTGAGAGTTGGATACAAGCCCACCGCACCATGGCGATAACCATCTCCTTTTAACACAGCCATCACTTCGACGCCATCATCCAATTTTTTTCTGATTTCATTGAGATTATTACGAAGCTTGGCAAGGTCAATTACCGCTGCCGTTCTTCCCATAAACGGATCCATACTCCGACTTCCCTTCTATTTCTATCTTTTCTCACATACAAAATTGTCGCATCCGGCAACACCGTATGCGACAAGTCTTTGTTTGTTAATTCATTGCATCCTTGATAATCGCAAGACCCTTCAACAATTGCTCATCTGGAATTGTCAATGCCGGCATTAACTTCACAACATTATTATCGCGTCCTGCCCGTTCAATAATCAAGCCATTTTCAAAACATTTATTTGCAATTGCAAGTGCCGTTTTTCCATCCGCAACCTGGATGCCCCAAATCATTCCGATTCCTCGAATCTCCACACCCGGTCTTGCAATTTCTTTATCCATATATTCACGAATCATTGCCTCTTTTCTGGCAACCTCTTCTTCGATTTTGTTCTCCAGCATAAAATCCAAACCAGCTTTTGCTGCTACCATAGAGAGCTGGTTTCCACGGAAGGTTCCATTGTGTTCTCCCGGTGTCCAAATATCAAGCTGTGGCTTGAACATTGTAAGGGCAAATGGCATACCATATCCGCCAATCGACTTCGACATAATAAAGATATCCGGCACAATTCCAGCACGTTCAAACGAGAAGAACGTTCCGGTTCTGGCGCATCCAACCTGAATATCGTCAATAATCAACAAGATGTCATTGCGATCACAAAATGCTCTGACACTCTGCAAGTATTCATTGGAAAATACCTGCACACCACCTTCTGCCTGGACCGTTTCAATAATCAATGCAGCCGGCTTTTCTACCCCGGAATGATCATCCGCAAGCAAGGTTTCCATATATTCAACCGTGTCGAGCTGTGGGAACATATATGGTGCCGGAATGTGTGTGACATCGTGCAAAGCAACTCCTGCACCGGCACGCGCCCCTGCATCCGTTGTGAGTGCCAGCGAACCAAGTGTCATACCATGGAAACAACCCATCAATGCCCAAATCTGGTTTCTTTTCTTTACCTTACGTGCCAATTTCAATGCCGCTTCCACGCCATTTGTTCCGGTTGGTCCCGGGAACATCACCTTCATGTCAAGACCTCTTGGCTGTAATACCTTTTCCTGAAAACATTGCAGAAATTCACGTTTCGGAATCGTCATCATATCCATAGAATGAAGAATGCCATCATTCTGTAAATATGCAATCATCTTGTCTTTAATATAGTCATTGTTGTGACCATAATTTAACGCACCTGCTCCACAGAAGAAATCTATATATTCCTTGCCATCCTCTGAGCGCATAATGGATCCTTTTGCAGTTGTGAAAACAGCAGGAAAGCTTCTACAATAAGATCTTACCTCTGATTCATAATTATCAAATATATCAACACCGTTCATGTCTTACCTCCATCGAAAGGTTCTACTTTTAACCAAGCTATAATATACTCCACATTCCCATGCTTCGCAAGAAAAACTTATGATAATTCCAAATCCGGTTGCGAAAATTCCTCCAGCTTTCGATTATATGCATCTCTCATTGCATCCTCAAACGGAAGCTTTTCCATATCCGCATCCAGACGACGCAGCAAATAATGCGTAAAATCCGGATTGGATACAAGGATTGGACCAAGCATATAGGTTGCAAGAATGCTTCCTTTGCTGATACCTTCCTTTTTTGACTTTGGATTCATACCGTATCCGGTCAGGACATCACAAAACACATCCTTCTCTGAGATTCCAAAAGTATGAGAAAAACGGCTGGAATAACCCAGCAATATCATGGATTCAAAACGAGCCTTCATCAATGTATTGAATCGATTCGGCGTCTGTCTGACACTATAGCTGTTCAAATATGCCAGACCTTCTACTTTTGTTCCATCTTCACGCTTAATATACTTTCCAAGTAATTCCAAAGCATTTCCGGTCATAAAAAACAAGGTTTGTCCATCGTCAAGAATCCCTTTGATTTCTTCCTTATAGGGAAGCAGTCTGCTTAAAATAACCTCCTGGCTTTGCTCACTCATGGAACAGATATATACCATGTCCACATACTTCGTCAAAAAGAGTGGCTTATCGTTTAGATTTGTTTCCACAAACTTGGCGTCTGGAAGACATTTCTTCAAATATTGCATATTCCCCTTGTCACCATACAGGGTACAAAGCTGTGGGTACAAAATTTCTATCGTCATTACTTTTCATCCTCCAATCGCTTTACCAATCGCTGTTTCATCTTGCAGGATATTCCATAGTTTTCACAATCATAAAGTACATAGACTCTGGATACATCGTCAAATCGAACCAAATCAACACCGTCCACTTCACTCAAGCTACAAGAAATCTTTTCTTCCGGAACACCTGCAATCAGCAAACGCACACGATGATCATAACATCTTGGGCCACAGCATACGACCTGTTTTACATCATCCCTTGCATATTGTTCGTATTCCAAATCATAAATCCAACCGGAATATTCAATACTCTTTTCTCTGTCATGCAAATCATCCATCGCAAGCATAATAACCTTGTTGCCTTCTTCATTTGCCACATACTCAAAGGTACGAGAAGAACTAACCGCACTCTGCCCCTTACTGAGCGCCTGAATGACGGTCACATCCTTTACCACAGTCTCATTATGTCTGGATTCCGGAACATGAATCTCTCCAATCATCTTCTGAATCTTATCCTTACTGATTCCCAATTCACGCAAGGTGGTAATCACGGTCAATTCATTATAGATATTAAATAATGCATCATGAATCAATGGATAGGTTGTCTGTCCATCGCGTTCCTGTACGACTAACTGCTTTTCCTTCTTATCCACCTTTGTTGCCAGATAATCTGCATCATACGACTTGTAATCACAATTTGGACAATGTGCATGTCCGATATGGTGATATCTCAGATAATCAAATTCCAATGTCGTTCCGCATTTTGGACAGGTGGTATAATCTGCAATCAGATTGTAAGGTTCTGTCTTATCATCCTCCTGTCTGCCAATTCCATAATATACACGTTTACTGTTTGGTTTTAAGCGACTACAACACTGTTCATCCGCATTGAGAATCAGTTTTGTATCATCCGGGCAATACGTATCAATGACACTGAAAATATAGTCCGGATGTGCATTTCTTTTCAAAGAATCGCGAAACAGATTTGTCACAACCAGATAATCCGGCTTGATATATGGAAGAATCAGACGGGACGCACGTTCATCCACCTCAAATACCGTCGCGTCTACACGACATCTTCCCAGCCAGTTCACACTGTTTAGCAAATTTGTCACACAGCCCGGCACAATGTTCGAACCTGTTTTATTGTTTACAACCTTTTTTCCTGTTTTTTCCAACATGTCTGTCAACATATTGGATACCGTAGTCTTTCCGTTCGTACCGGTCACACAGATTGCAAGTGGGGCCTTCGGTGCCTGCGCCATAAAATCAGGACAAATCTTACGTGCAACGACACCCGGTGTATGTGTACCATTTCGACCGGACAATTTAATAATCACTTTACTGAGCTTGGCAGCCATAACTGCTATATGATAACGAATGCTCGCCATAGTCTTTCCTCCAAAATACTGTTTGCGTTTGTAAAAAATTCCCATATATTGTATATCGTTGTTTATATCTTGTCAAACTTTCTTAGACAGGAAACTAAAAATTCATATTCCGATGTGGTTATTTGCTTCTTTGAAAAGCCTGCCTGATTCAGAATTTCTACCATATCATCCATTTGTTCGTCCAGTTCTTGTGAGAGCTTTTGATTTTCGCTTTGGTCTCGTAAGATATGCAACATATCGACATAATTTTGACATTTGCTTAGTTGCGGATATTTTTTTTGTTTCTTTTTCATAAAACGATGATACTGCAGAATCATGCGGTCATTCCTATCTGCTTTTGCAAATTGGATTCGATAGACTATAAATGCAGTCAGCCTTCTCATCACAAAAAAGAGCACCAGCAAACATACAGCAGCCAACATCAAAAGCCCTATTTTACGAACCATATTGTCCGAAAAAGTCCATCCTTTTCTCTCCTGAATCTGTGCGGATTCTTCTACATCATCGCCCATGAAATCTGCAAATTCTTCCCAAAAATTTGTTACTTCTTCGTCACTTCCGGTTGGCGTTACCTCCACCGGGTACCAGCCATATAATGGACTGTATACTTCCACCCATGCATGTGCATCGGCATCCGTTACCTTGATTTCCAACAGTGCTGTCTTACCAAGCTCCGAATATCCATCATAATAATCTTCATATTCACTATCTTCCACAAGCTGTCCATCAAGCATCTGGTCGTAATCAATCGCATAACCCTCAACATACCGCGCAGGAATACCAAGATATCGAAAAATGAGTACTGCTGCAGATGCAAAATGGGCACAATACCCCTTTTTATTTTCCTGCAGAAAATAATTCACAAAATCTTTTTTATTTGGCGTCCTTCCCGGTTGGATGGTATATGGTATTTCGTTTTGATAATAGTCAATCAACGACGCAATCATTGTTTCGTCTTTCCCGACAAACCCAAGTTTTTCCACCGTCTGTGCCACCGCTTCCAGATTCTCATTTGGAACTTCCAAATCTTCATCTGTATAGGCAGCCTGCGTATAGTCTTTGCTTTCCACAGAGGTTTTATTCTTTTCCAACCGAGGGTAATATGTGATGGTGCTTTGATTTCGCATCCAGTTTACTTCTTCGGTATAATACGGCGCATACACATCGGATGCAACACCCACACACTGAATCTTCATCTGTCCCTTCGACGCATAAGGATATGCCTGTTCATAAGCCCGCTTCATCGCCTGTGTTTCACCCTGTGGTTGTTCCTGTTCTATTTCACTTGCCTTCCATTGATTCGCATAAGGAAGATACGTTGTTCCTGTGAAATTCTTCAGATACAAACGCTTTGCGCTATAAGGGGTCATTTGTACCACCAAATCTGTTTGATGATCCAGGTAAATGGTTGATACGTCACCTAATTTTCCACTTTGTATACCTCCATTCATATCCTGAGAACGGTAAAAGCCCTGCCAACCATCGGTGAGCAAGGTTGTCATAGCTGCAACTGTCAAATCCTTATATTTGTTGCCCTGATAACCGACATTAAATCGTTCCTTTGGCCTTATCATACCAATTAATAATACAAGGCAAAACACTAATACGATTGCAAACCCTCCTGCGTAGGCATGTGCCTTTACATCATAGCGATATGAGATTTCCTGTTTTCGTTTTCCTATGATTTTGTATCGGTAATTATCTCTTCGAACTGAAACCTGTGGACTATAATGCCTGCCTGCTTTAAATATAATTGCCAGCATAATTCCACTCAAAACCATCAGAGAATAAAGTAAATCCGGTTCCATCGTCAAGTACAAAGGAATCAAATTCAGAGCCATGACAATCCCAATTGCCACAACATATTGCATACGACGGGAGATATAGACATTTAACAAAATATCGAGTACAAAGCCAAGAAACAGTGTAAAAAACGTAACTGTTACATATCGGTTTCCAATCCGCTCATTATACAATTTTTGAATATCCACATCAAAGTATTGAGCCGCATTGTCAACGGTGATATTGACCACGGCATAGAATCCACTATTGATATAATCCTTGTAAATAAACACCAGTCCGGCAAAGCTTATAAACATCAGAAAATAGCCCAGATTTTCTGTCAACAATCGATAGTACAAGCTTGCGCATAACATCGACATCATAAAAATCATAATATGGCAAAGCGGTACATGAAATGCAATATCAAATGCAGACAAATAAAAACCGATACTGCCCATCGATAAAAGGTACACAATAAAACCTTTTAACAACAGGGTCCATAACCGGTTTTCTTTGGTTTCAAAAAAACTTGCAGATAAAACTGCACCTTCATTTAATTCAAACGATTCCATTGCCGGCTGTTTCTTTGCCACTATTCGTTCTCCCGTATCACAATCTTCACACCACTTGCATCTGCATACACATGCATATATGCTTTCATCTCCGGATGCACCAATGCCATATGCTCTGCAGCTTCTTGCATGGAATCATAGCATGATTCATAATACATCCGTACAAATGCCTGTATGAGCTGTTCTTCATAATCAATTCGAAGTTGTTCGTATTCGTAACGATTTTTACTCCAATACAAAAACAAAACCGTTGTATGCTCCGCCAGCATCGTCTTTATCAGCGTATACGTAGCAGACAAAATCTCGGCAAGCATTGCATGGTCCTGATTACATAGTTCCGGCAGGACGACCAATTGATGGTCCGACATGCTCACACGGTCCTTTACCATCAAAATATCACGCTTGGCAGATAATTTCCAATGGATGCTCATCAATTTGTCTCCGGGAATATATTCCCGGATTTCCTGCACATCCGAAAAATCATTTCCTCGCTTGGAGCTTTCCTCACTTTCGAGCATACCCTGTTCGAGTGCTGTTTTTTCATAGCTTACTTCTGTCAAAATCTCCGGCATGATACTTACCTGTACATCTGCGTCGCATTTGGTTTTCCATGGAAACAGACCCATCAAATCCTTTACTGAAATCTGCAATACACGAAATTGTAAAATACCCGGAAACGTCGGAACAATCGGCAGCTCGAACTCATATCCTTTTTTTGCATAGATGGGAACTGCAAATACATGCTGCTTTTGTGTTGCAAAAAAAGGATTACTCACCTCTACCAATACCTTTGCATCCAAACAGGTTATCCAGGTAGGATTGTTGATCTGCATTTTTAAATATACGCATTCCCCTTGTCTTCCAATTGGTTCCCCCGCAGATAAATGAACAGAAACATTTTTACTCATCCACCTTGCACATACAGCTGACAAAACAAAGAACACACCCATCAGGCAAAGAGCCATAAACAGGAAATGACTGTGTAAAAAATAATACAGACACCCCGTGATTCCAAGCAGACATACATATCCAATTATACGAATTACATATTCCATAAACCTTATATTCTCGGTGCCTGCACAGCTGTCACCAGCATCTGCATAGCACCGGTCACATTCAATCCCTGCGCTTTTCCTCTCGCGGACAACTTCACACGATGTCCAAGCACATCCTTTACAACCGACTGCACATCCTCTGCAGTCACATAATCTCTTCCCCCTATGACTGCCATCGCTTTTGCCATACGCAGCAATGCAATGGTTCCTCTCGGACTTGCTCCCATAGAGAACATTTCCATGCTTCTGGTTGCCTCCACCAGATTCACAACATACTCGTATATTTCATCTCGCACGAACATGTCATTCGTGTTTTTGCGAAGTGCTCGCAATTCATCCACGGATAAAATTTCCTGTACCTGGTTCCACGGTGCCAAAGCATTTCCCTTCAGGATTGCAACTGCATCCTCATGGCTTGGATATCCCATGGAAAGACAGACCATAAATCGGTCAAGCTGAGATTCCGGCAGCATCTGCGTTCCGGAAGACCCATACGGATTCTGTGTTGCAATTACAACAAATGGATCCGGAAGCTTTCTTGTTACCCCGTCTACCGTTGCTGTTTTTTCCTCCATAACCTCTAACAAAGCAGATTGTGTTTTGGGAGAGGTACGATTGATTTCATCTGCCAGAAACAGATTACAAAAAACCGCACCCTCCTTGTATTCAAATTCCTTTGTCGCAGCATTATACATGGAAAATCCCAAAATATCACTTGGAAGCACATCCGGAGTAAACTGCACACGCTTATAATTCATAGACATTGATTTTGCAAAGGTTGTTGCCAATGTCGTCTTTCCTACACCCGGAATATCTTCCATCAAAATATGTCCCTGTGCGATAATCGCAGCAAGCACCTTTCGTACAACTGCCTCTTTTCCCTTTATGACCTTATTGACTTCTGTCTGAATCGCTTCCAATTTTTGCTGCATCTGGAATCCTCCTTGTTCTATCCTATTTTGTGATTCCCTGTTTACGTGCTTCCTGTGCGACAGCTTCTGCTACAGCCGCTGACACTCTTTCGTCGAAAGCACCCGGAATAATATATTCTTCTGACAATTCTTCATCTGTTACAATGGCTGCAATTGCCTTTGCTGCAGCAATCTTCATTTCCTCTGTGATGGCTGTTGCCTTTGCATCCAAAGCACCACGAAAGATACCCGGAAATACCAATACATTATTAATCTGATTTGGATAATCCGAACGGCCGGTTGCCATGACACGCACGCCACCCTTTTTCGCTTCTTCCGGCATAATTTCAGGGGTTGGGTTTGCCATCGCAAACACAATTCGATTCTCCGCCATGGAAGCAACCATCTGCGCACTCACGATATTTGGTGCAGATACACCGATAAATGCATCTTTTCCCTTCATAATCTCTGCAAGCGAACCTCTCTGACGGTCCTTATTTGTAATTTCGGCCATTTCCGCCTGTGCCGGATTCATCCACTCTTCACCCGGACATAACGCACCCTGTTTATCCACCAAAACGGCATTGCCGATTCCGAGCGCTAACAAAAGCTTACAGATAGAAATTCCTGCTGAACCGGCACCGTTAATGACTACATTTGCCTGTGAAAACGGTTTTCCGACCAGCTTCAGGGCATTCATCAAACCAGCCGATACTACAATCGCAGTTCCATGCTGGTCATCATGGAATACCGGAATATCAAGCTCCTCTTTGAGACGGCGTTCAATCTCAAAACATCTGGGAGCCGAGATATCCTCCAAATTGATACCGCCGAATACCGGAGCAATCCGCTTTACCGTCTCAACGATTTCATCAACATCCTTTGTATCCAGACAAATCGGGAATGCATCTACATTCGCAAATTCCTTGAACAAAATAGACTTTCCTTCCATAACCGGAATTGCTGCTTCCGGACCGATATCTCCCAATCCCAAAACTGCAGTTCCATCTGAAACCACTGCAACCGTATTGGCTTTGCATGTATATTTATAAACATCTGCTTTGTTTGCATGAATCTTTCTGCAAGGCTCTGCAACACCCGGTGTATAGGCAGTACTCAGGTCATCGCGATTTTTCACCTCGACCTTTGATACAACTTCCAATTTACCCTGATGTTCCTCGTGCATCTTCAAGCTTAATGCATTGTAATCCATTTTTCTTACCTCATCTTTCTCAACATGTTTTTCCTGTTTTTTTGTATTTCTTACTTCCCCATACAGAAGCAATCACATTTATCACCATTGTCACAGTATTGACTATAATCATCACAAAATATGCGAAATACAATCCATATTGTGTATTTCTTTGCAGATTACTCAATCTATCTGCCATGCCCTCTACTTCCTGTCCGGCAACGAAAAATAAAACCATTGCCGCAATTGCAAAAGCTGTAGCTATAACGCTGATAAAAATCTGTGGTTTCTTTGCCGGATCCATTGCCCGGACCAATTGGATCAACACTAAAATGGCACAGATTATTAACACAATCAGCATAATTGTGGACAAGCGTTCAAACACTTGATTTTCACCCTCATCACTCAGTGCATCTGCTAATACGAAAATATCATAATCTTTATCACCAAACACCTGCTGCATGGCATAAAAGGTTGCCTTACCATGTACAATCAGAGATAATGCTGCAGTCGCCGCTGCAACCAAGGTAGCAATCATTGCCATAGCGGAATAAAAATTCATCACAATCTGTCCATCCTGCGCAGATGGCTGTTTCTTGTTTTCTTCCTTCATGTGTGACCTCCTCACGATATAAAATCCAAAAGACTCATCTGGGTTCCAATAGTCTGATTTTTGTATTCTCTTGTAAAACGTAAGATTTCTTCTTTATCATATTGCATATGATGTGCTTCGCAAAAATCACGTATCAATGCCTGAATTTCTTTCAAAGATGGAGACTTCAGGTTTTTCTCTTCCAGAAACTCCTGTTCATACTTCTCATAAATGTCAGGAAATTCCTTCCCAATCAAGTCAAAAAATCGTTCCCGATTCCCCTCTCGCATAACCGGTGACAGTTTATCTGTCAAAACAGCATATACACCGCACTGACTACACAATTCTAATATTCCTTTGATATTTTGAAGGTCATCGTTGATATACGGAAGAACCGGTGTCAAACTGACAATGGCGCAAATATTTCGTTTTTGCAATTCCCTAAGAATCTCCGCCCGTTCACTCGTTGTTGTATTTCCCGGTTCCAAACGCTTACACAAATTATCATCCACAGCAAACAAACGCATCATTACAATACATTTTGTCTTGCGGTTAATTTTGTCCAATATATCAATATCCCTTAAGACCAGCTTGGAATTGGTATGTAACACCAATCCAAAATCAAATCGTTCAATCTGAAGCAAACATCTTCGAAGCAATTGAAGCTCTTCCTCGACCGGCACATACGCTTCTGACAATGCACCTACATGAATCATGCTTCTGGTTCGTTTTTTCTTCAATGTGTATTCCAGCATATCCACCGCACGTGCCTTCACCTCAACATCATCAAAATCATGATCCAGACGGTGACAAGTACTTCTGGCATCACAGTACAAACATCCATGTGTACATCCTCTATAGATGTTCAAACCATTCTGCGGAGATAATACTGACTTTACCTCTTTGTAATGCATATCTTATCCTCTCATCAAATAAAATCAAAGCTTACCTGCTCATATTCCAAATCGCGGTATTCCAATTCCTGCTGATCCACCTTACTTGTATAATCCACAACAACGGTCAGCTGTTTTCCACCCGCCATCTGCTGCCCCAGGACATAATTCACATCAAATCTACCTGTAATTGCCGGGGTTGCACCTCTGGCCGGAACAATCAACTGTACATGATTTGCTGCCAGCAATGCAAAAATGGGTTCCCAAATATACACATCCTTTGCTGCACCAAATGGGTTATCAATAAAGATCGTTTTGGTCTTTGTGTCTTCATTTCCAACCTGATACATTCCGGCAATATAATTTATAATGGAAATCAAAAACTGGATATAAATACCCTGTGATTGTCCGGTACTACCAACCGCCTCCTCATACTTCAGGTACCTGCTTTGCTCTTTGATTCGCTCTCTTTTGTAAAGATTTAATCGAATGGCATTCATATCTGTTACAATCACACCAAACATCTTTTTGAGTGTCAGACTGTTTCGTATAAATTTCATCCGGTCTTTGTCCTGTTCGTAATCGTCTGCCTGCGCAACGACGCGGTCAATATAATCTGACATGCGCTGTTTGAGGAATTCTTCCTTTACATATGGAATCTGTAATCCCACCATGGAAATCGCTTCCCCATCCACCAAAATCCTTGAAAGCTTCGGCAATTTATCAAGCTCTGTACGAACATCGAGACAACGCTGCAAACACTGTTCTTCAAAGTTTGCTTTCATGCTCTCCATATCGGAAAGGCTCTTTTCAATTCGGTCTCGTTCCAGATGAATATATTCCATCATCTGTGTCAAATTCTCTGTCAGAATCTGTGCTTCCTGCGCGGTATCCGGAGCTGTCACATCCTCCCGGATACTTCTTGCCAATTCATAAACCTGCATGGTATCCAGAGTTGTCGCTGTATTGGCCCTAAACTTCATAATTTCATTTTTTGCACGCTCCAATGCTTTACAGCTACGGTCAAATTGCATCAAGGTTGTCTCAAAGAGTTCCCGCAATTGTTCTTTATCCTCTGTAAGCATTGTCGCATCCTCAAGGCGAATCTCATGTGTTGTGACAATTCGTTTTACATCCTTGTACAAATCAAGCATGTATCCCTGTTGCTTTTCGTACTCCCGATAAGCCTGATCGCAGTTTTTGCTCTCCTGCACCAATCTTGCCAGAAGCTCTTCCCCATTTTGCAATCCGGAAAGAATCTCTGCCAAAGGCAAATCGAGTTCTTCATACTCGCCATATTCCTCCGCAAGACTACGAATAGCATATTGAATACTTCCTTCTAAACGGTCTGCCTGCGAGCACTTATCACGAAGTGCCTTCTCATCATTTTGCCACTGTGCACGCACTTGTCCAATTCTTTCCATACATACATCCAGAATCGAAGAATCCGACTTAAACAATAAATTTCGTGCAGCTAATTCTTCCAATTCCTTTGGATCTGCTCCTCGTTGTTTCATGTTTCGAAGCATTTTTTCCATAGAAGCATGCAATGTATCAATCAATAAACGCTTATCCTCTAAGGATTTTGCATCGGCACTTCCCTGCGCACAGGCTGCTACAAATTTGGCATATAACATATCGTCAGCCATCGTCAGGATTTCATACGTATGCTCTGCATCATAATACGGCGCATATTTGTTCTCAAACTCCTGTACCAAACTGATTTCTTTTTCCCTAAGTGCCTGTAATTGTGCCTGTACCTGCACACGAGATACCCCTGCATCTTCATGGGTATTCACCAGTTCTTCTTCCTGTTTGCGAAGTCTTACGATATCGGCCTTTGCTTTTGCCTGAAGGTCTTCCTGATGGGATAACAGCTTTGTAAAATGCTGCAAGGCCTCCAATCGGTTCTGATCCTCAAAGAGTCTTTGTTCCTGCTCTCTTAACTCCTGCAGGCTCTTATGACATTGCAAGAGCTCCTTTTCCGTCTGTTTTAAATTCTGTGTTTCTTCCTGCCACTGATGTGCAATCGCATCCGCTTCTTCTAATGCTTCCTTCAGACGATTTTCCGCCTGCAAAATGGAGCTGTCAGAAAGACGAATCACAAAGGTCTGATCCTCCTTGTAAGCGGCAAGCATCTCCTCTTTCATCTCAAGCTGTTCGACAATCTCACGTTCTTCGTCCTGCGCCTTTGCAATCAAATCACTGATTGTCTGTGCATCTGTCAGATATTCTGTAGATGCTGCTACTGCAAACACGGTATCTCTTGTATGCATTGCACTTTCTGCAATATATCGACTGTCATAAATATATACCGGCACATTTCCTGTATCCAGCTTTCGAAGATTTGGATCTGTGGAAATGTTCTCATAATCATCCACAATTACCCCATAGACAATCTGTGGATTTGCGTTAAGCACAGCCGTCTGCTGGTCTCCCGGAAGCGCTGAAATATAATCCATACCATACATGGCCGCACTGCCATGACGCGTTTCAATGTAAGATAATACCTTTTGCGCAGCATGAGAAACCCCAATCAATCTACCCTCCGCGAGACGCTCTGCCTGTTTTGAAGATTCCTTGCGTTGCTTTTCAAGTGCTGCGATATCCAAAATCACATCATTCATTCGTTTCGATAAAATCGACGCTAAAGATTCCACATCAGAAGCTGCATAAATCGACTGTATATTTGCAAGTTTTTCGCTTGCCTCTTTATATTGCTGTTGTTGCCCTTCTAAGTCCTGTACCAAAGCCGCCTGTTCTTTTTGTCTGCCGGAAAGCTTGAGCAATTCTTCCTTTTTTACAAGAAGTGCATCCTGAAGCTGTTGACTTTGCAATTCTAATTCTTGTTGTTTCTCCTTTATCTTTGCAAGTTCCTGATTTCCCTCATCAAACTGTGTTTCTACATCCACAAACCGAAGCTCGTTCATCTGCATACGAAGCTCTGATACCAGCTTAGATAATTGCTCAATCTCAGAGGTCGCTCCCTCCAAGCTGTGATTTGCCACTGCCAAAGCAAGCCGGGTCTCATGCAACAGCTTATCCTGATATTCCTGTTTCTTTTCTTCCTGCATCAATTGCTCCGTCAATTCTTCAATCTGACGACGCAAATCTGTAAGTGTCACATCCATACGCATCTTGATATTATAGACGTATGTATATAACTCATTTTCATCATATGCGCTTTCCTGCATCCATGCCCTTAGACTTTCTTCCATCTGCATACAGGTTTTTCTGGTCTCTAAATATTCCAGGAATTCATTGATTGCTTCCTTACGGTCATAATCCGCCTGCAGCTCATCTAACTGTTTCTTCTGCGTTTCAATTGCATCAGAAAGTAACTGAACCTCCTGTTTCCTGTCATCGAGTTCATAACGGTCCTTTGCAATCTTCAGGCAGTCCATATATTTTTTCTGGTCATTTACCTGCTGCTGTTTTTCTGTCCGCTGACGTTCAAGATTTTCTAACATCTGCGCATCATGCTTGGAAAATTCTTCTCCGGTCACACAGATATTCGCCAATACGGAAGCACACTTTGCCTGTTCTTCATAGAGCTTGGAGAAGGATTGTACCTTATCTCTTAACACTTCTATAAGCTGTGCCTGATGGTCATAGCTCGTAATCTCTTTTTTCTTTTTTGCAAGAATTGTGAGCTGTTCCTTGATGTCCATCAAAAGCCTTGCCATGGTATCTGCACCATCCGTTTCTCCCATGGTCTTTACCTCATAGGCCTTTTCGATGATTCCCTCAATCAACAAATCCTCTACCACCTTACGGGTAGTCTTATAATTGCTCTCGAAATACGTACGAACATGTCCCTCTGTCTTATTGATACCACGGATAATCTCCCATTGGCTCTCATATAAGCCATATTGGCTGATAAATCTCTGGTATTCACCCTTTCTGTCAAAGACCCGAACCATAAGCCCCATATCCCGGTGTTCGAGTTCCTTTAAGTAATTGCGAAGTCCCGTAAACGTAACACGGTTTCCGTCCTTGGACAATGGGAGGTTCACGATATCATTTTTGTTGAATTCTCTATAAAAAATACAATAATTAAAATACTCGATACTCGCGAGATCCGAGACGTTTTCTTCTCCTTCCGCCTCTTTTGCCTTGCGCGCACAAAAGCCGGTTGTCATATATCGATATCCGTCCGTCTGATTATTGGGATCTAAATTCCACTCTACCAGGGAATGAATGGTAGTATTTCCATTGCCACTGCGAAACAGCTTTTCAATTGGCTGTTTTTCATCCAAGGTACAGTTCGGAATCATATTTTGCATCAAAAGCAGCATGAGCACACTCTTACCCCCACCGTTGGCAAGGTCATACAGGGTGTTTTTTCCATGCATACGCATTGTGAAATCGTCATAATACTGTGTACCAAAATTGTACCGGACATTGTTCACTCTGATTCGGTTGATATTAGGCATCTGCGTCACCTCCCAACACTTTATAAAGGCGACCCTTGTATTCCTCGAAATAATTCTCCACGATTGCATGGAACCGGTCTGTTGGATAATAGCGGTCCTCCACTGCCACAAACAATTTTTGCTCCTGCAGGAAATTACATGTAAGCTTTACATATCCGGTTTTCGATGCACGCGACGCACGGTTTTTATCCTTTTCATCCGATGTCACAAGAGGCAGTTCATCCCACAGCAAAGCAAGCGCCTTGAAGCTTTCTTCCTCCACTTCCTGCATCGCATAGACAGATAGATCCTTTGTAATCACGGACAGATATTCACTGACCTGTGAAATGACATCTTCCATGCGAATATATTCTTTCACCTGATAAGAAGCAGAATCCTGATAAAACAGTAACAGGAAATTATATATAATAAAATATACCATATATAATTCTTTGTTCAGACGCAGACCAAGACTTCGCTTCATCTCATCATTGGTATATCCGAAAATACGATTTCCCTCTCCTGCTGTCACATAGATAGCCTCTTTATATTCATAAAGATTCAGATTCAATTTTTTCATCATACGCATTACCAGATCATAGACCACAGCGTTACTGTAAAAACTCTCATACAGTTCACGTGTATTCGGATTGCTCCGGGCAATTTCCTGTCCGGTAATCAGCGCTGCATAGATATCCAGGGCTTTTTCCAGATTTCGTTCTTCCATTATCTCTGCGCTGCCTCCTGACTAAATTTCATATCTCTTACTACAAATCCATCCTTCTTGTCTCCATCTGCTGCCAGATAAGAATAAATCTGTACTTCCTCCTGCATACATTCCAGTTCAAATACCAAATGTGCAATCTGGCTTTTTTGCTCTTCTGTAAGACCACGCACAACCGCTTCCTCCAGCATGGTTTCCTGTTTTTCCAGCATTGCATCCACATCATATCTGCGCTTTCCGGCAAGGTGTGCCAAAAATGCATAAAGGTCACGATTGGCAAAAACCTCTTCTCCAAACTTGATTTCCAAAATCCCGTTATATTCCTTCAACGAAACGGTTTTCCACTTTCTGATTTGATCACATAGTTCATAAAACAGGGTCGCAAAATTGCGGGAAATCTTATCATCCAATATTTCATCTTCATAGCGAAAATCCGTGTCTAATACACGTTTTTCCACCTTCTCCACTTCCTGCGTTTCATCGGTCCGCAAGGTTAGAATATTATCAATACTTCGAATGGAAAAGCTCTTTTCTACATGTGGTACCAAAAGGGGTGCCACGATACTTTCCATCCATTGTGGTTTATCCTCTTCCATCAACCGACTGAGTGTCTGACGAAAATCAAATACCGGCCGAAGTTTTCTGAGCTTGGCACGACCAATAATCTGATCTGACAGTTGTGAGAGCTGTGTGGTCTGTGCAATCAATCGACTGTGATTATAGATCGTCTGTTTCAGCTGGGTTTCCAACTGACTAATCTCTGCCAAACTTCTCTGATTCAGACTGGCTGAGCCTTCGCCTGCTTCCTGTTCATATTGAGCCTTTGCAATCGCCTGATCAACCAAGGCTTTATTCTTTGCAAAGAGCTTTTGTTCCTCTGAAAACCACTTTGCAGTTGTTTCCATAAAAGCTTCATATGCTTTCACACCCTCAAACACATCCAGTCCAAGCAATTTTACCACCTGTTCCTTTTGCTCTAACAAGGCAATCACCTGCTGATTGATGCGCTTGACAACATCTATACCGCCTTTGAAGTTATTGGATGCAATCATCTTCTCCAACAAAAGCTGGGATACATTTATCCGGCTCTCATCCTTGATTTCCTTGGTATCAAGATAAAACTCAATTGCCTCCGGTGTGATAGTATATAGAACCTGCCCCTGTTCAATCCGGCTTTCAATTAATCTCACACGTGCAATCTTTGTCTTATGTTCCTCCGGATCATAGAAGCGAAACGAAAATGCTTTTCCATCATTTTTGAGCTTATCAAAAATATAGAGGGCAAGCTGTTTTTGTTCTTCCGGGGACTCATCAAGCTCAAAGTCCCGAGTCAGAAGTTCTAACAAAAAAGCTTCATATTCTTCGTACGTAATATCCCGCTCATGGAAGTTATTCTCATTGATAAAAAAGCGCAAAGAGGCGAGTGTAATATATCCCATATCGAGGTCCGCATACCTGCCCTCCTTGTATTGGGAAAATGTCGTTTCATTGAGCACAAAGAATGGATAATACTTCTTGAGATTCTGCATTCTTGCTCCATGCTCGGCAATTATTTCATTGATCATCACGTGTTTCAGTGCCATATAATCCTCTATCTTGTATAAATCTGCATAATTATTATAATTGTAATACAATATACCTTAGAAAACAACAAAAAAATCGCTCGGTTGACAATTTTATGTCAACCGAGCGATGTCAGTTTCTATTGAAATTTAGGCTTTTCCGATAGAACCAAACAATTCCATCTTCTCTTTTACAGTTGCCTTGATAGCCTCTGCACCAGGAGCAAGAAGCTTACGTGGGTCAAATCCCTTGCCTTCCTTATCCTTACCAGCCTCGATATACGCTCTGGTAGCTTCCTGGAAGGAAAGCTGGCACTCTGTGTTTACATTGATCTTGGAAACACCAAGCTCAATTGCCTTCTTAATCATGTCTGCCGGGATACCTGTTCCACCGTGAAGAACCAATGGCATAGCTCCTGTCTTTGCCTGGATAGCATCCAGGGTCTCAAAGCTAAGTCCTGCCCAGTTTTCCGGATACTTACCGTGAATATTACCGATACCGGCTGCAAGCATATCTACACCAAGATCAGCGATTGTCTTACACTCTTCCGGATCTGCACACTCACCGGCACCTACAACACCGTCTTCTTCTCCACCGATAGAACCTACTTCACACTCGATAGAAAGACCCAGTCCGTGTGCTACGTTTACGAGCTCTGTAGACTTTGCAAGATTCTCCTCAAATGGATAGTGAGAACCATCAAACATGATAGATGTGAATCCGGCCTTAATACACTTATAGCATCCTTCGTAAGTACCATGGTCAAGATGAAGTGCAACCGGAACTGTAATTCCGAGCTCTTCGTCCATAGCCTTTACCATAGCTGCAACGGTCTTGAAACCAGTCATATACTTACCAGCGCCCTCAGATACTCCAAGGATAACAGGAGAGTTAAGCTCCTGTGCTGTAAGGAGAATCGACTTTGTCCACTCCAAGTTGTTAATGTTAAACTGGCCAACCGCATAGTGACCTTCTTTTGCCTTCTTCAACATCTCTGTAGCTGAAACTAACATTTGTTATTCCTCCGTTTTCTCTTTCTATTGGCACGCATGCCACATACAGACATTATACTATACTCTGTCCGAAAAGGAAAGAGATTTGTTTGTACCTTTTTTACTCAGCTGAAGCTGTCTTTACAAGACTAAAATCAGACAGGGTAATGGTAGAAGCCGGAGTATCTAATCCATCAATAATACCCATAGAAATAACCATGGTCATCGCATTGTTGGTATCCTTATCTACAGTAAATGGAATCTCAACAAGCTTCTCTGTATCCTTGTCAAGTGCGATATCTGCTCCACCATACCAATCATAACCTGTAGTGAGAAATGCAGCCTTGATGGTACGTGCCTCAGATGAGGTTACTTTGAAGGTCAGCTTGTAGCTACATCCCTTTTCCAGGGTTAAACCAGACTGCTTCAACTGCACATTCCAATCATAATCACCTACATTGGAGATTGCATAGACTGCCTTGTTATCTGCAAAGCTTACCTCTGCAGCACCCGGTGCTGTTACAGCACTCTCCCAATTTGTATCTGCTTCTGAAAAATCTGCATTCTTGAGCATATTTGGATCGTCGGATTCCTTCTCAACAAGCTGAATATTAGAGATTGTTACCGTATGCTCGGTTGTAATCTGATCTGCTTCTTTTGTACCCATAGAGAAACCAACGACTGCAAACATATCTGACTCTTTCATGGTAAATGTCTGCTCTACATGCTTGGATGTAGGACCAACCTCTACCGCTTCTTCATAATACGGCGTCCAATCATCACTATTTAAATCACCGTTCTTCTGAACTGCATACAAAATCTTACGATCCATGCTTGATTCTACATCAAAGGAAATCATATAGGTTTTATCCTTTACCAATGGCACATCATTCTGCTTGAACTGTACATGCCATGTATCTGTACCTGTATTACCGATGGTATAAGTAATTGCTCCATCTTTTGCCTCACTGCTTGCAGCTGCAACACATTCTCCACCCCAGTTTGCAATGGTCTCAGCCCATACGGACTTTTCACCAACGCCGTTTGCGAAATCTGCTTCCTTAATCAGGTTTTCTCCCATTGCAACCGGTGCGTCAATCTTCACCAATACGATGTCATCGATACAGATTCTGTGCTGCTCGGTGATGGCATCTCCAAGCTTACCCATTGCAATATTGAAGATAGAACCCTCATCTGTTGGCTCTGTCATCTGGAAGCAAGTACTGACTGTTTTGTACTTTTCTGAAACAGAAACGATATCCTGTACATATGGTGTCCAGTCATTATTGTGTGCATTACCATCTCTCTGGATTGCATACTGAATCTTTCTGTCCACAGAAGACTTGATTCTAAAGGATAATCGATACCACTGATCCTTTTCAAGCTTTACATTGCTTTGCTTGAGCTGAATCTTCCACTCAGCATCCGCAACATCGTTGATTGTAATATCAAATGCATTATCTTCATTCAGACTATCTACCACATAAGTAGCATCTGCAGAGCTATCTACATAAGGCTCAAATCCCGCCAATCCTGCATTGAAGGAACCATTCTTAATCAAAGTATCTTCTGTTACTCTGACATTGTCGAGCAATACGGTTGTATTCAAACCAAGATCAAAAATGATATCATCCACATCTGCAATCGGTGTACCCTCTGCAATTGCAAATGCATACTGATACGTTGTGTTCGTATTTGTAAGTGCAAAGTCTTCTGTGCTTCCGCCTACGTGAACCGTCATCATCTCCATAGCCTCTGCATCTTCCGTATCCAAACATGCATCAAAGCTCAGCATATACTCGCCAACTGTGAACGGAAGTTCTGTCTGCTTCAAAGCAACATCCGAGCTTGCCTCACATCCGGTCGTTGTAATCTTGAATCTTCTGCCATCTGTGATAGGTGTCACACCATAGGTTGCCTTATTTCCTTCGTCTACAATATCCCAGTAGTCCAGATTCTTCTTGCCTGCCTGTGTGCCTTCCTGGAACTTACCATTGTATACATAGTTACCATCTGTAAGCACCTTCTTGCTGTCATCGATTTCGCAATCACCAATTCTGGTAAATGATACATTGCTGATATAAACCGTTGAAGCAGGATCAACGTTACCGAGATTAAACTCCAGACGTGCATTTGCATCATCATGATTTGTCACATCAAATTCATAAGTAAATGTCTGCTTTTGTGTTGTCAATGTTACTTTCTTATCATCTAAATATCTGGCATAATTGTAATCCGGAGCAGATACATCTACAATCATAGTTCTCTCTGCTTCTGCATATGCATCAAAACGAATCTGATACTTTCCGCCCTTCTTAACCGGGAGGTTTGCCTGTACAAACTGTACAGAATAATCCAATGCGCCTGCCTTTGTTGTCTCGATCTTCACTGCAGATGCACCTTCTCCAAAAGCATCATTTTTTACGATAGAAGCGGTAGCCTCTCCATCGGACTGCATCATGAACTCCCAAACAGAGCCATCTTTACCACTCAAATCATCCGGCAAAGAGAAATCACTGTTTGTAAGATATTCGTTTCCTTCACCCGGCTCTTCCACTACTGGTTTCTCCGGTGCTTCTACTGTATCCAAAAGTGTCTGATAATACTCCTGTGGTTTCTGATATACTCTTACATAATCAACAGCGTATTCCTGATCTTCATAAGTTGTAGTTTCATCCGGATATCCTACCCAGCTTCCACCAATTGCAAGGTTCAAAATCATGTAGAATGGCTGATCAAATGGAGCAGGATAGGAAACGGTTCCCTGTCCCTCTGTGGTACTAAACCAGTCATTTGTCTCATATACCTTCTGACCATCGATATACCATACTATCAATCCCGGTTCCCAATCGACTGCAAATGTGTGATACTCACTTGCAAAATCTCCATCCGTTAACTTTGTTGTACCCTGACGCTGCGCATGTGGATTTCCAAAATGAATGGTTCCGTGAGCAGTCTTTGTATCCTGTCCCATAACCTCCATGATGTCAATCTCACCACATCTTGGCCACTGACCATAGAGATTCTCATCCGTTGGCATCATCCAGAATGCCGGAAGATAACCCTTACCGGCCGGAACCTTTACACTTGCTTCAAAAAGACCATATGTAAAATCATGCTTACCCTGTGTATTTACACGTCCCGATGTATAGCTTGCATTTCCATCTTCATCTACAGTTTTTACCGGCTTGATAACAAGCTTGCCATCCTTCTGATAGATATTCTCCTCAGAATCAACATATGCCTGCCATTCTGCATTTACCCACCCCGGATCATGCAATTCTACATTCCAGTCATCACGATTGAGTGTTTCAGAATCAAATTCATCATTCCATTTAAGTTCATAACCCTCGTACTGTGTAATGCCTGTCTCTGGGTCCGTACTTGGTACCGGATCCGGATGCGTACTTGGAGCCGGTGTTGCACTTGGCTGTGTGCTTGGCTGCGTACTTGGAGCCGGTGTTGCACTTGGCTGTGTGCTTGGCTGTGTACTTGGTGCCGGTGTTGCACTTGGCTGTATGCTTGGCTGTGTACTTGGTGCCGGTGTTGCACTTGGCTGTGTACTTGGCTGTGCACTTGGCTGTACAGGTGCTTGTGTTGTTGTAC
>JBJENA010000038.1:0-5115 GCA_051879955.1 Wujia sp. | reverse complement strand
CTTGGCTGTGTACTTGGCTGTGCACTTGGCTGTACAGGTGCTTGTGTTGTTGTACTTGACTTCTTCTTAATTGTCACCTTACAGCTTGCTTTCTTGTTACTTCCATCTGTTGCCTTTGCTGTGATTGTCACAGTACCTGCCTTCTTACAGGTTACCACACCCTTGCTGCTAACAGTTGCAAGGTTTTTGTTGCTGGATGTATAAGAAAGCTTCTTTATGCTTGGCTTGTTTGGCGTCACAGTTACCTTCAATGTAAACTTGTCACCCACGTAAGCCTGTTTTGTCTTATTCATGCTAACCTTTGTTACCGGTGTTCCAACGATCACCTTGATGGTTGCTTTCTTCTTATTATTTAATGTACTCTTCACTGTAATCTTTGCAGTTCCGTTTTTCACAGCCTTGATCTTTCCTGTGCTGCTTACGGTTGCAACCTTGGTATTGGATGAGGAATAGCTTACTTTCTTGCTTGCTTTTCCGGTTACCTCTACCTTTGTTTTCAGTTTGAATGTCTTTCCCTTCTTCAATACCAATGAGCTGGTAGATACATTGGTAATTTTTACGGATTTTACTGTCTTTTTCTCTGCAGCATATCCGGTCACTGATACGGAGCCGACAATCAACATCACGGTCATAATAAACGCAATCACACGTTTGAATGCTTTCATCATAATCTTGTCCTTTCCTTTCTTAAATATTTTCTTTTCGGATTTGAACTAATATCCTCCTTTCGTCACATCGTTACTCTTACAATACCGACCCTATTTCATCCGAAAAATCTTTTTATGATACTGTAAACACATAGTAGCAAAAGAAAAAATATTGATATATCGTTTTTTTGTTCTACTTTATGTTTTTTTGTTCTATTTGTATTATTCGTCAATAAAGATAAATAATCAGTATTTTTTTTGTTTATTTCCAACAAAAAAAGTGATTTCACAACCGTTCCCATAGGGGAAACGTGCAAAATCACTTCTAAATCTCAACAAATATTTAAACATTGCAAATCTTTAGGAATCGTTCCTTTATCACAGCCTTATCGCAACCGGTTGCAAGAGACAATTCTGCATACAATCCATCTTCTGCAAGTCTCATATATCTCTCATCTGTGGCAGTTACCTTTTTTCCATTGGCTTCTCTCTCTTTCTTCCGCATAAGAAGCGTCTTCATCATCATGATGCACTGTCTGGGGTCACAACTTTTCATCACCTTTTTGTAGCTGTCATCCCGCAATCTCTCGCTTTCTACCTGCAAAGGCTCAATATCGGTTACTTCATTTAATAATCGTTCTGCTTCCTGTGCTGTAATTACCTTTCTAAGCACAACACGATTGTTGTCTGTCGGACAAAACAATCGACTATCCTTGGTTTTTACAGGAATCAATACATAGTACAATTTATCAGAATTTGAACCTGCATAATCCAGATGTGTAATATCTTCTACTTTACATATTCCATTGTTTCCATATACGATATAATCTCCGATATCAAACACGCAATCGCCTCCATTTTTTCTTTTCTTTTTTAATATAGCACTTCTATTTTGCTTGTGTAAGTAGGAATTACTCACAATTTTATTTTTGTCAATTTCTTACATTTTTATACAATGATTTCGTTAGTTTTTTACAACAGATAATTTGCTGTTTTTCAAAAAAAATCTTGTTTTTTCTATACTGATATGAGATAATATTCGTGGTTATATACTGTCGTTAGGGGGAAAATGACATGAGACGGAATATTGGACTTTTAATTGATGATGTCAATGCCGTATTTACAAAAGAGGCGGTAAAGGGAGCAGAGCTTGGTGCGATTGCTGCCGATGTTAACATGTACATTTTTCCCGGTATGTTTCTTGACCATGAAACAGTTTCGAATGATCATATGCAGTACGAATATCAGTACGAATGTATTTTCCAATTTGCAAATGAAAAAAAATTAGATATTTTATATATTATGATGGGGATGATAGGCTCTCGTGTAGAAGAGGAACAGCGCTATGAATTTTTAAAGCAATTTGCAGGTATCCCTGTAGTCATGATGTATACCGATATGGAAGGCTATCCATCTATTATCTTTGATAATCAGATTGCTTTTATGGATGGGATTCGTCACTTGATTGTAGATAAAGGTTGTCGCAAAATCGGATATGTCAGTGGTCCAAAACAAAATGTTGATGCAATGGAGCGTTTAGACGCTTATCAAAAGGTTTTGAAAGAGCAGAAAATTCCATACAACGAAAACTATGTCATTTATGGCAATTTCGAAGAAAGCAGTGAAGATTTAATCGGTGCTTTTGTTGCTACGCACCCGGAACTCGATGCGGTTGTATTTGCAAATGACCGTATGGCAAGAGGAGGCTATGAAGCATTCAAAAAGCTGGGCATCAAAGTTGGACAGGATCTCTTGGTTATCAGTTTTGATAACTCTCCTTTTGCAGCGACGCTTCAGCCACCACTTACAACAGTCGAAGCCAACGCCGCAGAACTTGCATACGCAGCTATTGCCAATGTTGAGTCCTTCCTTTCAAAAGACGCAAACCTCACACGCGTACGACGTCAGAATTCCCATCTGATTCATCGTTCGTCCTGCGGTTGTGTAGATATCAATCATTCCGACATGATTAACAAATTACATCTCTATGATATTATGACGCCTGGAAAGTGGTTTGAAGTTCTGGATCATATCAATCACTATCTCTTTGGCATATACTTGAACAACGGTGAAAGCCAGCAAATCATGGATGATCTTTCCGTGTTTTTACGCATGCTTTGCGATTTAACAACTGCTGAAGATATCTCTGCCAAAAAACATGATATTTTGACAGTTTTTCGTCAGTTCATGGATCAGGGGCTCTTTTCCTATACCTCTGCAGAATTGTTTATTCAGCTTTTGATTTCATTGCAAAACGTATTAACGGATCATATTGACGATCCACAAAACAAGTTACAGCTGGTGGAGTGTTTTTCTGATTTCTTCCTGAATCTTTCTATGTACAATTACCAAAGCGCAATGTCTCAGATACAGGGTATGTCTCAGGTATCCCGTGTCATCAACCACATGAGCCTTGCAATGTCACAATCTATGCGTCAGGAAGAGCTTCCATATGTTGAGACACTCAAAAAACTGTATACTCTGGGAATTCGTTCCTCCTATCTTTATACCTTTATTCGTCCGGTCAACCGACCACGAAATACAAAATTCAAAAAACCAGATTATATACTGTTTCGTGCATATGCAAAAGGAGACACCTTAACTGCAATTCCCAGACGGGATCAATATATCGAAACATCTGAAATGTTTGCAGAAGATAAGCGACCGGATAAACGGGCCAGCTTTATGGTCATGCCACTCTTCTCCCAGGAAGAAATCTACGGAGTGCTGGTATGTGAGGCCCCTTACGAGTGTTTTTGCAATATTCCTTCTGTTGCGATTCATGTTTCTTCCACACTCAAAACCCTCTTCCTTTTGGAACGTCAAAAGGAAATCAACGAACATTTACAGGAGAATCTGGAAGAGATGTCCATCAATAACCTTCGATTAAAGGAAATCTCAAAAACAGACCAGTTAACCGGATTATTTAATCGTTGGGGATTTTTGGATTACGTCAAATCGATTACAGATAACCCATTAAATACGAACCGTAAAATCATGGTTTTATATGCAGATATGGATAATCTGAAAACCATCAATGATGAATACGGACATGATGATGGTGATTTTGCACTCAAAGAAATTGCTTCCATATTAAGGGAAGCCTTCCGAAATACAGATGTTGTCTGCCGATATGGCGGTGACGAATTTGTTGCCTTTGCAATGATTGGGATTCCAAATTATTCAAATATCATGAAGCTTCGCATCGCTGAAATCACAGAACGGCACAATCAAGCCGTTCAAAAGCCGTATCGCATCGAAATGAGTACAGGTATCTGTGAAACCGTATGTACTCCGGATTTGGACATTGACAAGGTTTTAGAAGAAGCAGATAGAAAGCTTTACGAAGAAAAGAAAAACAAAAAAGAAGCTGAAATGAGAAAAAAATCGCAAAAGCATTAAAAAAACGAAGATTGGAAATTCCAATCTTCGTTTTTTTATGCAGTCACATTTCCATCATTGAGATATTGAATAATACTTTTTCGAGTGATAATACCAATGAAACATTTTCGGTCATCTATCACACATAGGAAATTTCGATCCAAAATTTTGTCCATGATTTCCTTTTTTTCTACGGTGTTTAATACAACCGCTCCGAAATCCCGATTCACAATATCTGCAACCCTGTGATTTACAAGGTCTTCTTCTCCATATTCCATCACACCTCTTAAAAAATCGCCTTCACTGGCAATCCCTATGTAATGGCCTTCCGCATCAATCACCGGAACTGCGGAGTATGTGCTTCCGAGCAAAAAATGTACTGCCTGGTTCAACGGATCCTGGTCACTCAGGTATGTCAACATCTGCTTTGGTATCAAAATACTGAATATATTCAATTTATCCTCCTATTCTTACACAAGTTCTGCCATGTCAAATAACAATCGTTCTGTCTTCTCCCATCCAAGGCAAGGGTCTGTGATAGATTTACCATAGCACCCTCCACCAATCGGCTGGTTACCATCTTCAATATAACTCTCTACCATGACACCCTTTACCATTTTACGAATTTCTTCACTATGTCTGCAAGAATGCAAAATCTCTTTTACAATACGTGGCTGCTCATCAAACTTCTTGCCCGAATTATTGTGATTTGCATCTACAATACATGCCGGATTTACAAGATTAAACTTCTGATACATTTCTGCAAGCAACTTCAAATCCTCGTAATGGTAGTTTGAAATTGACTGTCCACTCTTATTCAAAGAGCCTCGCAAAATACAATGCGTCAACGGATTACCATCTGTCTTGGTTTCATATCCGGAGAACAAAAATGTATGCTTCGACTGCGCTGCCACACAGGAATTGAGCATAACCGTATAGTCACCACTGGTTGGATTCTTCATGCCTACCGGTACATCAATACCACTTGCTGTCAAGCGATGCGCCTGATTTTCTACACTTCGGGCCCCAACAGCTACATACGATAAGATATCTTGCAGATACGGCCAGTTATCCGTATATAACATCT